>JAUQYS020000425.1:0-5762 GCA_030587585.2 Candidatus Njordarchaeota archaeon | reverse complement strand
TTACTATCAATGATGTTATTTTGAAGATGTTGCTTTCAGAGGTCTTCCTAAGAATATTATAGATATGATATTATTGGCTTTGGTGGGGTCTTTATTTTCTGGACACGGTTTGTGGCGAACTCTACTAGTTCTGGGACGATCTCGAAGCCAATATAATATCTGTTTGTTAATATGCATGCCACGGCTGTTGTTCCAGACCCCATAAAGGGATCCAGTACGATGTCTCCCTCGTCGGTAGAATAAAGGATTAGTTTTTTTACTAACTCTATTGGTAGTCGTGTTGGTGGCTTTTTTACACCTTTCCAGTAGTCCCTTTTCATTATGATTACGTCCTCAGGGTAATGTTCTATCTTATTGAATTTGTATTTTTTTTCGTTTTTTACAGCGAATATTATGTGATAGTGACTCGTAACAAATTTTCTCTTAGTATACACACCAAACTGATACTTCCATATCAGATGATTTATTGTTATGAAACCCGCATCATCTACAGCGATAAGTATGTCCTTCAGATTTGTCCATCCAGAAAAAATATAGATACTACCGGTCTCCTTAAGAATACGATAAGTCTCCGAGATCCATCTCCTAGAAAAGTCTAAATACTGCTCTTTCGGTATCTCATTGTATACTGGTAAAACATTCTCGCGTTTGCGGTTATAATTGCTTCTTCGCCCTCTGAAATCTATCCCAAAAGGAGGATCTGCTATTACTAGATCTATTGATTCGCTCGGAACTTTTTTTAGTAACTCCAATGCATTTCCGCAATAAATTCTATTTATCTCAAACGAACCAATCAGCCAAGTTTTTTTACTCATAGTAATCCCAATAAAAAATATAAAAACATGCTTAAAGTATGATCAATACAGATTATATAAACAAAAATTGTTGGCATATTAAGTCACAAAGAGATATAGCAATTTATTCATAGAAGCAACAAGCATCTAAAAATTAGCAAAAAGTTGTTTTTGATGGTGTTAATATTTGCGATAAGCAACATTTAATATGATAAATTGTTATAAATATAGTAAGACTAGCGTTTGATGGTGATCTTACTTGAACAATGTGGTGAAAGTATCAAGCAAGGGCCAGATAGTGATTCCTAAAAAAATCAGGAAAAAATTAGGTATAAGAAAAAATTCTACTCTAAAACTTCGTGTTGTGGGAAAGAAGATAATTTTGGAAATAGCTTCAGAGCCTCCAGAAGATATCTTTGTTGAGGCAGGAGAAAAAATTGTTGATGAAACACTTAGGGAAGTAAAAAATGACGAAAAAGCTTTACGTTTACTAAGGGATCTCGGAATTGAGGACTAAAATTGTTGTTGATACAAGCGTAATCATAGAGTATATTGATAGGGCAGGAACTTGGCATAGATATGCTATGATTATATTTAACGAAATTATAAGGGGACGCGTCGTGGCATATATTCCCATTATTGTTTTATCAGAAGTGCTTTATGTAGCAAAAAGACTTTACGAGAAAAAGGGAATTTCAGATCCGAAGAGAAAAGCCCTTAGACTTGTAAGATGGTTGTATCAGCATCCAAACATAAGGATAGTTGGAAAAGGTTTTAGAACTATTGTCATAGCTGGACTAATCAAGGCTAAGTATCACTTAGCAATGTCAGATTGTCATGTATTGGCTGTATCAAAACTCTTAAGGGCGAGACCTATATTTAGAAAGAAGGAGAAAGAGATGCTCAAATATTTGGATGCATTAAAAAGACGCTATAGAGTTGTTTTTCTTGAAGACTATTAACAGAATCTGATGGTTTGTGAGAAGATAAATTTCGCTCTTTGTTGATGTAGTATTCTAGGTTTTTTGTATATATTTTACCTATTATTTTCTCGTTATTATTTTTTTGATAACGGGATGATAGCCATGGAGAAGAAGAATATAATTGGGATCATAGTGGTAGTTGTTATTGTCTTAGTGGCTGTAGTATCGCTTGTATATTATGGTTTATTGTACTCTAAGAAATACTTGACGATATACCACGCTGGGAGCTTAACGGTTCCATTCGAAAAATATAAGGAGCTTTTTGAAAAACAATATGGCGTTGAAGTCCGATTATATGCTGCTGGGAGTCGACAATTGGCTATGGAGATTGTAGATCTTGGAAAGAGACCAGATATATATGCTTCGGCTGACTATGCGCTAATAGAACAATTGTTGATACCAAACTACACGAAATGGTATATGATCTTTGCCAGTAATGAAATGGTAATCGCATATACTAATAATAGTAGATACTCCGATATAATTAATGCGACTAATTGGTTTGAGATACTTAATAGGAGTGACGTATTTTGGGGACATTCAGACCCAGATCTTGATCCTTGTGGATATAGAACGTTGTTAGTTTTAAAGCTGGCAGAAATCTACTACAACAACACCGAGATATATGATGACCTAAAATCGAACTCAAATAGAGTCATAAGACCAAAATCAGTCGATCTACTCAGCTTATTAGAATCTGGTGAATTGGATTACGCATTCGAGTATAAATCTGTAGCTGTTCAACATAATTTAAGTTATGTGGAGCTTCCTAAGGAAATAAACTTGGGGTACTGGGAATATAAGGATTATTACAAACAAGCAAATGTTACTTTGAGTGACGGAACAGAGATCGTTGGGGCGCCCATAGCATATGGGATAACAATATTAATTAATGCTTCAAATTTTGATTATGCTGTCGATTTTATCAGATTTTTAATCGAAAATAGGGATATATTAGAGAATTTGGGGCAAAACCCCATATATCCCATAGTGGTGAATAATATTTCGGTATTGCCTCCTGAGCTAAGAGATTTCGCAAGGGAAGAAACATGAAAAAAACAACAACATTGTTCTTATTTTTTTCTTTTGCAACAACGATTATCTTATTTCTTCCAATAATAAATCTTGTTCTAAGCACATCGCCTAGTGAATACTGGAGCGTAGTGCGGGATAGAGCAGCACTACTGGCGATTATGTTTAGTATAGGAAGTGCAACTATTACTACCATACTGGCATTTATTTTAGGGATACCCCTAGCATACATTTTGGCTAGATATGAGTTTAATGGCAGAAATATAATAGAAGAAATGCTAGATATTCCAATTATGCTGCCTCATACGGTAGCGGGCATAGCATTGCTATCACTATTTGGTCCTAGAGCCCCTATAGGAAGCGCGCTTTCAATGATAGGTCTATATTTCATGGATACTTTTTGGGGTATTGTTCTCGCACAATTTTTTGTAAGTTCTCCAATACTAATAAAGACCTCAATAACAGCATTTAGATCTATTGATGAGCAAATAATTAAGGTCGCTAGATCGCTTGGGGCCAGCAATTTTAGACTATTTATAGATATTGAATTACCATTAGCCAAAAGAGAGATAACTACTGGAGCCATACTCTGCTGGATGCGTTCAATATCTGAGTTTGGTGCCGTTATAATCTTAGCGTATTATCCCATGACAGCACCAGTTTTGATATTCTACAAGTTTACTACTTCTGGCTTATCGGCATCGCGGCCAATAGCGGCGGTTCTTCTTTTGATATGTCTTGGCATATTTGTTATGCTAAAATATAGCAATAGGTAAAATATATGCTTAGAGTAGAAAAAATACGTAGAAAGCAAGGGTCTTTTGAGCTAGAAGATATAAGCTTTGACGTAAAGAATGGAGAATTTTTCGTTATACTTGGTCCATCTGGAGCTGGAAAAACAACACTTCTCGATTGTATAGCGGGTTTTAGACAAATAGATTCTGGAAAAATATTTCTAGATGAAAAAGACATAACTAGTAATCCCCCCGAAGAAAGAAACATCGGCTACATACCTCAGGATCCATCCCTATTTCCTCATTTTAGTGCGTTTAGGAATATTGAATATGGTCTGAGATTTAGAAACCTAACAAAGGAAGAACGAAAGAAGCGCGTATTAGAAATCGCAATGTCTATGGGAATATCCAAAATTCTTGATCAAAAACCGGGAAAGCTTAGTGGTGGAGAAAAGCAGAGAGTAGCTTTGGCCAGAGCATTAGTAATAGAGCCAAAAGCAATACTAATGGATGAGCCTCTAGCTCATATAGATGCACCCTTAAGAAAAGATCTAAGATACGAAATCAGGAAAATACTGAAGAGTATGGCGATCCCAACAGTATGTGTCACACATGATCAATCAGAAGCTTTTTCTATTGCTGATACTATTGCGATTATGAATAGCGGCAGGATCTTGGAGATAGGCTCGCCTTTTAATATTTTGGATAGGCCTCAAGATATATTTACGGCACACTTTTTAGGATTCGAAAATATATTTGATGGAGAAATTATAAGTTCTGATGATTATATTTCGATGGTTCGAACGAAAGATGTAGTATTTAGAGTTCCTGGTGAGCATAAAGAAAAAATAAAATTTGGTTTCAGACCCGAGGATGTGGTAATATTCAAGGAAAAACCCAAAAGCAGCATACAAAATATCTTCGAGGGAAAGATAGTAGAGATAATATCAGAAGGATCTATTGTAAAACTAATAATAGACATTGGAATTCGTATAGTAGCTCTTATTACTAGGAGATCACTAGAAGAATTAAACCTGAGGATCGGCTCGGAAATTTTTGTTGGTATAAAATCGACATCGATAAGAATACTCAAAAATAGATAATACTCGTGAAGTATGATGAAAAATAAGAATAATGATTTTTATTTTGAGATAGACCTAAAATTAAAGAAGGGAAAGCAGATAATTTTAGATCTTGCCTCTGCCCGCTTGCTATATTATATCTCAAAAACCGGAACAATATTAAAAGCAGCAAAAATTCTTGGAATATCATATTCTAAAGCCTGGATTATGCTCGAAAGAATAGAAAAAAGTCTAGGGGAAAGAATAATAAACAGACAACGCGGAGGAAAAATAAGAGGATATTCTATATTAAACGAAAACGGTGATCATATCCTGAATGTTTATATAAAAAAGCTAAGATCCCTAGGGATGCATATAGAGGAACCAAGAATACTATACGAACCAGAAATAATGATTATTGGGAGTGATGACACTCTTCTAAGATCAATATTAAAGGATTTCAACCAAAAAACAAAAACAAGCGCAGAATATGAGGTTATCGGATCGGTAGGAGGAATTCTCCACATATTGCTAGGAGACGCGGACATAGTTGTAGCACATATATATGATCCCCAGACAGACGAGTACAATGTTCCCTGCATTCAAAAACTTGGTCTAGAAAAAGAAGTCACAATATTCAGAGGATATAAACGAACACTTGTTTTGGCATCCAAAAAAATAAGGAGCAAGAATATAGAAGACTGTATAAATAAATACAAAACAATAGCAACAAGAAGCATCGGAAGCGGCACAAGAATATTTCTCGACTATCTACTAAAAAAATGTCCAAAAGCCGCTAAGCCAAAAATAATATCGTTCAGAACACATGAAGAAACCGTAAAAGCCGTATTGAACGATAGAGCCGAGGCATGCTTCACCATAGAATATGAAGCATACCGCCATGGCCTAGAATACATAAAAGTAAAAGACGAGCAGTTTGATTTCATAGTCCCAAAAAACAAAGCCAACAAAAAAACACTAAAAATATTTTTTGATTATCTCAACCAAATAAAAAAAGAAATAAACAGAACAGTAGGCTACAAAACACCAAAAAAATTTCTGCATAGCGTTTTGTGATTTTTTATTCCTTAATTATTCATTTTTCTGAAGCTCAAGAGGCCTTCGCCATATCGCTCTTATGTATCCTTCTACATCAAT
>JAUQYS020000368.1:0-2657 GCA_030587585.2 Candidatus Njordarchaeota archaeon | reverse complement strand
TCAACCGGAATTATCTGGTGGCTATATCGCATGATCCAAGGCTTTTTTGTCAGATATTCCCTAATTTTTCTTACCGCTATGATCGGATCTCCGTCAAAAACAATAGACACTAAACCACGCAGAGATCTATCTCGTGTTTTTATGAAATAAACTTCAGCATCGTCACATATCCCAGTAACATGGAGACAATGCCACACTTCTGAAGCAGCATCAATCTCAAATCCTATTCTTGAAGAAACTAGAAATTTTGTTTTCTCAGGTACTACAAGAATGTTTCCCATCGAAAAACCTCAAAGTAGGATCTAATCTCAAATTTTGGTAGGCTTCTTTTTCCTTCCCGCTTTCTTTCTTGCCGCTCTTCCGGAGGGTCTTATTTTCTCTGCACCGAGTCCCTTATTTCTGAGACCCCTAGCCTTTCTTCCGGCTGATGTTAAACCTCTAAATACACGGCCTTTTTGCTTATTACTAGTTATCCACCTTATATTTGGATCATTCTTTATTACTGGATTGTCTCTTTCTATCATTATGACCTCATACCAAACAAAATTGCCATCTTCGCCGACCCAATATGAGTTAAGTACCTCCGCGTTTCTGTATTTTCTGGCAACACGCTCTTCGGCTATCCATTGCAAAGACTTTCCAACTGTGTGGCCTTTTATCGCCAGATGCTTACCTTTGCGTCCTTTATTAGGTCGTTGCTTTCTTTGACCTCCTTTCCTGACTCTAACTCTAACTAAGATAAATCCTTGTTTGGCCTTCCACCCTAAGTTTCTCGCACGATATAAATTCGTGGGGCGTTCTATGCGGACAATAGCTGGCTCTCTTCTCCACTGCAATAGTCGTTCAGTCATAACCTTATCGAACTCCTCGGAACTTTTCTCACTCCAAAATTTTTGGATGTAGCTATATGCACCCATTAGTATCTCCCCATTCTATGTTTCTACTAACATCACTATTTGAAGTATAATTTAATTTGAGTATTTAATTGCAACATCTATGAAACGAATTCTAGAAGTGACTTTTGTTTGTTCCTAAGGTTATCTATAATTTGTTTGAAATTCTTTCTCACTATCTTTGCTATGTTATGAGGAGCCCGCATGATTGATGGTTCCGATTCATTTTTATTCCATTTTAGGCCCAATACAAATTTTAGAGCTTGGTCTATGGAAATTTTATGTCCAGGCGAAACAATTATTCTATGATTAGCAAACTCGACGGCATATCCTCTTATTTTGTTTCCCAAAAAGATTGGTGCAACTTTGAATTTACCTATTTTTCTCCACTCTTCCCTTATATTTCCTACCAATACGCTCTTAGCAATACCAATAGAAGGTATACCTGTTAGTATACCTATGTGTGATGCTATGCCAAAAAGACGCGGATGCAATATTCCTTGCCCATCAAGAACTACAATGTCGGGATGTCGAATATCGACAATGCTTTCCAATGCTAATAATATAGCCGGCAATTCTCTAAACGCTAGATATGTCGGAATATATGGCATAAAAACTGGAATTACAGCTATTGAAACATACTTCAACACGTCTTTTTCCAGATCAAATAAACATCCTACCCCAATACTGATATCGGGCGGCCCGTCAATATAGCTAAGATCAAATGTTGAGACATATCTAATTTCAATATCTTCGCCCTCAAGATCAATTTTCTCTGCCAAAAGATTCTGCATTTTTTGAAGTGATTTCAATACCGATGGAACATAAATATCATCACTTTTAACTACTACTTCGTCAAAATTAACAATTCTATCACCATAAATTCTAATACCATCATGTACCAGCTTTCTAATCTTTACTTGCTGACCTAGGCTATACTTGCCGACACTACCATCCTTATTCACTACCTTATAACATGGAAAGACGTCTGGACGCTTATTCGTTGCCATTATATAGCCTACTGCTCTCGCCGCTACCTTGTCTCCCAGAGCTATGCCTATCTCTCCATATGTTGTAACTTTGCCTCTTGGGATCCTTCTTAATGCCTCTAAAACTAGGATATATATGTCTGGTGTCTCATACACAATCTTAAGCTTCGGATATACATATCTCACAATCAAAGACATTCCCCTTATCCAAAACATCAATTAATTTCCAATTTTGCTTTAATATCTGGTGAAACTTTTGTATAGTCAAAATATAAATATATCATTCGTTCTTGTAGAAACAAAATATTCTGGAAACCTAGGACTTTGCGCTAGGGCTATAAAAAATTTTGGGTTTACAAAACTAGTTCTTGTAAACCCTCTATGCAAAATCGACAACGAGGCTAGATATCGCGCTATGCATGCACAAGACATATTAGACAATATCAAGATTTTCAATACTATGGATGAATTCATAGAAAAAGAAAAACCAACTACTATCATCGGTACCACCGCTAGGATAGGTTCTGAAAGCAACCCGCTACGGATTGCTATATCATTAGAATCCATCAGAAACGCGACCATTCCTTATGATACGCACATCTCTATACTTTTTGGTAACGAGGAAAGAGGACTTAAAAATATAGATTTAGAAAAATGTGATTTCGTTATTACTATACCAGCTAGTGGTATTTATCCTACTCTTAATCTATCCCACGCTGTAGCTATTGTCGCCTATGAGTTTTCTCTAGCAGTAAAAACATTCAGAGAACTACCA
>JAUQYS020000358.1:0-3616 GCA_030587585.2 Candidatus Njordarchaeota archaeon | reverse complement strand
TCATTCTTTTAGCGTCTATCTGGATAATTTCCGACCTTGTAATTATGATATCTTTTGGGTTTCTTGCACTACTATCTATCCTCTTATTTCAAAGGATAAAAAGCTCAGAATATATTTTTCTTCTTGTTTCTTTTTTATTCATTTTTATCGGTTTTTTGGTTGATTCATTATGCTTTTTTATATGGTTATATGAATCTATCCTAGGGAAAATGAGCCCTCTCGGTTCATTCATATTGGAGTATCAGGCATGTTTCTTGATTTCATTAGCCCTATTATTACTGGGGTACACCATGCTCCTATTAACAATAAAAAGGCTATCTTTTACAGTTTTGATTCCTATTAGTTATATATTGGTAAACACGTTGTTTACTCTGCTCTTGCTGACAATTTCAGCAGTCATAATTTACTTTGAGCAAAATTCTATATTACGCCAACCAAGTAAACTAAGTTTTCTTTTTCTTGCATTATCTTACCTATCCATTAATATTTCCATTATCTTCGTCTATGAAATTCTGTATTTATCTCTCGTTTTTCGGGTTATTGGAGCTTTCTTGATTTTGTATTCAATATTGACGGGAGCATTACGCCATGACTAAAAAACATCGAAGCAAAATAAAACTTTTAATAGATATCTTGGACAGTGTAGAGGAAAACCCAGAAACTAATTTATCCTATATTAGTTTGAAAGCGAATATCCCCCATAACAGATTAAAACCAATAATTAATCGGCTTCACAAACGCGGATTGATAAATATTGAACAAAAAGACAGAAAAACCATTCGTGTATCCTTAACAGAGGAAGGATACCGGTTTTTGATGGAACTAAAGACTCTTTATAAAATTTTAACTCAGATAGGATTAGATTAAAAAATTTTCATTTTTTGAAAAAAATTAAGAACAATTTGTTCGTAATTATTAAAATAATTATTTCATTTAAGAAAAGATGCCCCTCTCGCTCTAATACGACTAGGCAAGATGATAAAAATGAGCCACAAGAAGCTTATAGTCCTACTTCTAACGGTAATCCTAATTTCCGAAGCAACTATAATAACCATACAGCCATTCTCTATAGAGAAAAAAATCAAGCCAAAAGCCGTCCTCGACAAATTCGTGCTAAAGGCAAAGCCTCCAGGAACTCCTGGAAATGGTGGTAACGGAGGTGGAAATAGCGGCGGTGATGACACAGGAAGCGGTGGTGGCGTAGAAATAACTGGTCAGAAATATGCAGTAGTTATTGGCATATCGGATTACGAAGGAACAAATAATGATCTTAACTACGCAGACGATGATGCTATTGATTGGGCTAATTATCTAGAATCCATTGGATATACTGTCTATTTGCTTTTGGATAGAGAAGCTACAGCACAAGCGATCGAAGATGCCATTAATTGGCTCATATCAGTTGTAGATGAGCCAGGCGATGGTGTCGTTTTCGCATATTCTGGCCATGGTTACTATGACAGAACTTATGGATCGATGATCATCTCAACTGATATGGTCGGCATAACCCAAGGATACTTGGATTCCGCATTTAGCTATTTGGAAAGCCAACATGTGTTCTTCTTCTTCGATGCATGCCAAATAGGTGGTATGGAGGTACTAGCTGACGAAGAAGTAGGAAGATATGTCGCTATGGCTTCTAATGAAAGAAGCTATTCTTATGACGGTACTTCCGATATGCAGAATGGTTTCTTCACATATTACTTCCTAGAGGATGCAATCAAAACGAAAGGTTATCAGTACATGGAGGATGCTTTTGACTATACTGTAGCCGTATTGAAGAAGATTTTGCCTCAAATGAAGCCTACAGAAGCAGATACTTATGATGGCGGTCTCTCTCTGACATGAAAATAGATTTTTATTTCATTTTTATTTTTCTATTTCTAGCTGTTCAGCTATTAAATTTGATATGAGCATTGATTACTGGTATACATATGTTGCGCGTATCAAAATTTTTGTTAAAATGCTTAGTTATAACATTGATTCTATCTTTATCATTCCGCATGAAATCCGAATATGGTAATATTAAAATTTTGGTTCCTGGAGACAAGCCACATTATATCTTTAAGTGCCCAGAATATAACGTATCATATCACCTTCTGTTTAACCAGTTAATAGAATTTGAGGATAGTGATGGAAATGGTTATTACTCCCCGAGAGACAAGGTCATCACTAGATTAATTTTAAGTAGGTATAAATGGGATAAGTACTCTGAATCTACGAGCAATAGTGTCAAGCTGGTTCTTGAAACAGCAATTGCTCGTCATGGAGCACAAGAAAACAAGTCAGCTCACATTAAATTTATCCTAAATTACTCACTCATGGACAACAAAGTTGAAAAGATTCATCTGATTTTTAACATCACTGGCGACTTTTGGGAAAACGATGATACGTATATTTCTTTACTAAGCCATATTAAGGTAAACAATCAAACAGAGAACAGTCACATTGACAGTAAAAAGAGTAATAATAGCTACGTTATCAATGTTAGCCCCGAGAATAACCAAACTACATTCAAAATGCAGATACGAGATCAAGCTTCAAATATTAGTGTTTTTACATTCAATAATAATACTGTTCAGATAATTTCTAATGTGGCAGAGAGCGTTATTTATTATTTCAATATCACAATTGGCATGAAATCGGCTTCACAGCCTCCGGTAATAAACATACCTCGTGTAATTCAATCAAAGTTAGAAGTAATAGTTATTTATTTATGCACTGCTATTAGTTCGGTAATTCTGGTGATCTACATTCTATATAAGAAAGCATTTTCGACAATCTATGAGAAAAAGCATAACATGTAGAATTTACGTTCGCATTATTTATCTCATCGATATAGAATTTCTTGATCAACCTCGATTTTTTGACTACTAAATCTTTCATGCAAGAAACAAATATACTTATATCATTACTGTTAATATTTTATTTTTCTACAGTTTGATAGTAAGTTCAATGAGGGTGCTTTTTTGACAGATATATTCGATGTTAGCCAACGAAAAGAAGAAGAATCAAGAAATTCAAGATGGATCTCCAGATTAATCCTAATCTTTTGGTTTTCCTCGATTGGATTAAATCTCTTTGCTTACAATTATGCATCATCCGCAATGGAAGAAGCAGAATTGGGTCATGTTAGAACTTTCTTGACAAGTTACATGGATGTTTTACTTATATACATTGTTAGTTTTATTGCTGGATTTATTTTATCTTCACTAATTTTCTATTCCATACTGCGACATGGATCAGAAAACAAATTATATATCGCTGGCGGAGCTTTCTTTTTCTTATCGGGTATCCTCGACATTGTAGCAGCTTATTATACATTTCATTTCAGAAAAGCAATAGAACACACATTAGCATCGCTTCCATTGATTCCATATGAAGATCTTCTAACTCAGATTTACGATCTTAATGACCGCTTCGCGTATCAAGTAGATATGTATAATACGTTTTCTATCGCCTCTATCGGTAGCGCTTTTATATTCTTCGGCCTAAGCTCTATACTTATTGCTAAAAAATTAATGGATCAATTCGAGGCTATTTTCATGCGCCAGATCTTCATTGGTGAACCTACTGAACCTATAACCCAGACGCCACAAGCGCTGACTCCGGAAAC
>JAUQYS020000335.1:0-7587 GCA_030587585.2 Candidatus Njordarchaeota archaeon | reverse complement strand
ACATAAAATATTTGGACTAGTCGAGTTGATCAGAACAAAAATATTCTTTAATGAATTACAAGAATTAGATAGTCTGATTGATGATCTGATCAGTATTTTTCGAACGCTTTACAAAAAATATGGACAAGATCTTGAGCTATATGAATATCTAAATAATCTGTGTTTGGCTATAATAAGTGCTATCGAGATAACTAATAATTCTCGACTATTAGAGAAGCTCTCAGAAGTTCTCAATATGATAGTCAAAGTGAATATATCATCAATAGATGTCTTAATGGCTCAAGCCGAAATATTAGCTGGGATTCTTTCATTGCGGATCATAAAGGAAAGACTTAAAAATATAGAAGAGAATATCCTTGCACATATTAAGGATATTATTGATTATTTATCGGGTATAGATAAAAGTAGACTAGATGAGCTAAGAATCAAAGATATTGCTAAAAAAATAAAGCTTTAACTGCTTATATATTTTACATAAGAGTCGTTTTGATACATTATCTTTTAAATATTAGCTATTTTTAAAAAAATACACATACAATTATATTTTTTTGGGAAATAACTATGGAAATTTTGTCTCCTGCTGAATTGTTACAAAAGTTGCATAGCTATTTGCTTAGCGAAAACAAGGAAAGATGCTTAGAGTTCTTTAGAAAACATTCTCAGCAAAATCAATATCAAACCTTTTTAAACATGATGGAGCGGTTCACAATCAGCGCATATTTTTTGGACGAATATATTGTTGTTTTTGCAGTTTCTCAGGAGCATGGAACACAATTATTTGTTATAGGATTGGACGATAACTATAATTTCTTCTGCCATAATCTTCCCGAAGAATCCGTAGCAAATCTTAATCCTGATAACCTGTCAGTAGAATCTATAAAAAATGAGATGGGTTTCGATTACCATCTTTGGGAAGTAGCAGAGCTGAAGCAATTACCAAGAGCACGAATAAGACTCCAAGGCGATATTGTAATTACTATAGAAAAAATATTCAAAAACGACGGGGAATTATATCTCTATATGTACAAAACGGCACTAGAGAATTTTCTTAATACTTATTGGAGCAGGCTATCCCCCTTACTTGTTTCGGTAATTAGAACAAAACTCAAGCAAATCGAAAATATGAATACAGATGTCGAAGAATTTTTGAAGATGATACATGATAGTTTGCTTGATCTTAGTCCATTAGCTCTTGCACGTATACTAGGAGAAATAAAAAGCATATTGCCTCTTTATATCTCGAGAGTGCCTACGCAAAAATATGGATGGAGCGCTAAGTATTACTATGTGGACGAGATAGTTCGGATCATAGACGCGTATATAAGAGACACAATAAAGGAAATGTGTGACCTAGAGAATATTCTAAACATACAGATCGGAAATCATAGAATCAAGGTCATAGGGATAAACGAATGGGATCTTATGGATATCTTTAGAAACAATAATAGACCAATAAGAGATAGAATAAGAATATTCGTTTTGAGGCCACACTTAGTTTCAGCGGTTCATGACGAGCATAAATCAGTCTCATTAAGTATACCGAGATGTATAATTTCAGTATCGACACTTAGAACTGGAAGGTTTCAGGTATTAAGGCATCAAAGGATTACGCTTACTGCGGATAGACATCTACGTTTCAAAATAGTAGTTATTGATCTTTGCAATGTGAATCCTAGAAGAATTTTGCATAATGATTTTATTCAAGTGTCTAGGGGGTATCTAAATTTGTTTGGTACAGAATTTTTTGTATGCAGGGATATAGCAAATGTTAATTCTCTAAGTGTGCTTTATGAGTTGTTGATTTGGTATATGAGGCCTGGCTTGATAGATAATGAAGTTCGAAATTTGTATTATCATGGATCAAGAATATGTGTGATTATTGTTGATACCTCGAATAGAGATATTATGAGAGAGCTACCAAAATATATAGAGGAATTCTGGAAGAACTCAGGGGGTACATGGCCAATAGTGATCCTTGGATATAGAAGAAATAGAAAAAGAGATGCCTTAATATCGCTAGACTCTTTGCAGAAATACGCAGATAGACTTTCAGAGCACACATTAGTTCGATCAATGTTTGTCGAATTTAACGGCAAGCGAAGAGCCCTTAGAGACTCCATTACTGAATGTGTTGAAAACATGATAAAAATTATACTACGAAGAGCACATGTATCATCTTGATTTTAGCTATATACCATTTTTGCTTAATAAAAATTTTTATATTAATATCGTATAATAGCAAATATTCAGATACTATTGGTGTAAGTATGGTTTCCGAGGACAAAATTAATGTACTTATTGATGAAAGCTATGAAAATCTATCGGCTGCTCTGAGTGATATGTTTAGCGATATAGCTCATAGCAAACCCAGTAGCATATGGTTCTATATAGCATCATTTCTCCCTTTTAATACTTTTCCGCAAGTAATCAAGAATACAATATTTAATTTTATGATTGATGCTATAATGGGAGATGATCTTTCAAGTGTTCATCACGTCCACATAACATTTAGAGGGACTTTAGATGATGTAGAGAATTTTCTTCAAACATTTGTTCATTATCTTAGCATTGCATATAAAAAAATTAATGCCAATGCTGATCTATCGAAAAATAAAGAAATTTTAAGTAAAATTACCCATAGAAATGTGGTTCTCAATATTGAGATAGCTAAAGATCGCAATTTTGAGGCCTCATATATAATCTCAGATTCATATGGTATAGTCTTATTACCAACGGATTTTAATGAACACACTAAGACAGTAGTAGCGGTACGCGAAAAAAATTTTTGTCAAGCTGTGCAGGAATATCTGGAATCAAAATTATCAACGATTTCATATATTCGTTTCCCTCTAATAATTAGTGCGCCGGATTATAGGATATGTCTATTAAGTTTTCTAAATACTATAATTAGTAGCACTGATACTAAAAAAGCGAATCCAGAGTTAATGTTTAAGAGATTAGACAATATTATTAGGTATCTAAGTTTGATATATATAATTTTTAATAGGCCTACTATAGAAGATTTGATGCTTATAACATTGCCTCCAAAGCTATATGATACTCTGATCTATATTAGAGACAACATTATTAAGGCTGCTGATGCAATAATACATAAGAACTATCCCTATCATGCTCATCATGATTCAGAGCATGCTGTGACAACTATGAAAAATATGGCTTTAAAAGTAATGAGATGCTTGGCACCTGATCTTGACGAGAATAGATACCTGAAAATAAATATGCTAGAACGCTTTCTTGCTCTGCTGTCTGCTTTGGTTCATGATTTAGGCTTGGCGTTTAATATACCGTCACTGGACTTGGATATATTCCATAACGAATGGATAAAGCTATTTGAACATGAGTTTAAACAACTATTTAAGCGGTCTCTAGTCAAAAGATTCCCAGAAAATATTGATATTTCCAACGAAAAAATAACAGCAGATTTAATATTAGGATATATAAGAAGAGCTCTGGATATTCTAGATGAATACTCAAAAAAGGCTATAATGAAAATTGAGGGGGAGGAACCTCCAGGGTACAAAGTGTTAAGAAAAATGCATAATGTAATAACGTATCTTATGCTGAACGATCTCTTTAGAAAGCTGGAATCATTAGATACGCTGTTCGTGAAATACGGTGATGGTGGACTATTATTACAATCATTAGCTAGAATAGCCTTGGGTCATAGGAACATAAAGATCCCAGTATACGAGAAGGAAATAGTACAAAATGAGAAGGAATCGCAAACAAAAATGAGGGAATTAGGGGTTATAAACATAGATTCACTTGGATATGTATTTGATGTCTGCAAAATTAAGGTAAACTTAAAATTATTTTTCGATACTCTTTCAGGAGTTGCAGAAATTCCAGTTAGAGAAAGAATGTTAGCTTCGTTCTTAAGGCTTGCTGATAATATTGATATAGAAAGGAGAAGTAGAGCAAACCCTAAATATCTTCATTTTTTAAGGATCGAAAGTGCGGATCCGAGCCAGATCGAGCATTGGGCTTATAAACTACTCATTGAGAAGACAGAAATAGAAAAAGAGGATGATAAAACCTATGTGGTATCATTGACATATTTTATACCGCCGATGATATTGGCTAAATGTTCTAGAAAGTCGTTAGGTCCCGATCCTATAGATGATATATACAACGCATTATTAGTTACGGAGGTAAAGAGAGTTCTAGAAGATGTTGATTACTTAGCATTCTTTTACAAGGAAAAAAAGAGTAAGGCACAAAACTTGTGGCTAAATCTGAAGACTGATGCCGAAGGAAGGGCCATAATAAAGCTAAATCTTAAACTATTTAATAACAAAATTCAAATGCGAAGATATGTCTCATTTAAAGATGTTAGTAAAGCAGAGGAAATCATAGAGGAAAAACTAGGTAAGAGATGTGAAGAATATGTTAGGGAGATAGGCTCAATAATTTTGGAATGTGCACCAGAAATATTCTCTAGTGCTTAATTGTCAGAAAAACACAATTTTATTAGTTGTTTGCTTTTTACTCAGTTTTTTGGAAGAAATGTTCCAAAATTTTTTTATAGCGTTGTCTATATTCTGATAGAAATTCATTTGCTGTTAGATAACTCCCAGCGCCTAAGCTTGCAATAATATGTGCTTCGCTTTCATTTATTATTTTTGTAATTCTTAGCTGATCAAGAATACCAGATACAATACCATCAGAGATTTTTTTATGTTCCAGTATTCTCCTGATATAATCAAAGTCTAACAAGCATGCAAATATATCTGAGAACTCTCGGTCATATATCGGTATAATAAAGAAGTTTGCTATTTTTTCTCCAGCGTTATATTCATGTTCGATAAGACTAGAGAACATGATGTATATATTCCTTTTTAGGAGATCCATGATTTTCCGAGTATTTGTATTATCAATAATTTGATGCTTTTTGATAGCGATATATGCTCTAGATAAAATTTTTTGGCCTCAGTATTTTTGGTTTAAAAACATCCAGTTTAGCTATAAAACGTTTTAGGCAATTTGCGTTTGGGGTCGAAACAATATTCCACAATTATTAGCATTATTATGTTATATGCCCAAAATTATCATTATATCTAAGGTTTGGTAACAGGTATGGAGAAAAATAAGAATGTATCTGAAAGATACGACGAGATTATTCTAAGAAGAGCTAAAACAACAGATCTTGATCAGATCGCTGAAATCGAAAATCTGAGCTTTATCGAGCCTTATTCGAAAGAACTACTATTG
This sequence comes from Candidatus Njordarchaeota archaeon, assembly GCA_030587585.2. GTDB lineage: Archaea > Asgardarchaeota > Njordarchaeia > Njordarchaeales > Panguiarchaeaceae > Panguiarchaeum. The sequence continues at coordinate 2,355 of JAUQYS020000335.1, read as the reverse complement.
ATGCTTATTCTATCGGTCGCAATATTCCTCGTAGCAGAATATCATAAAAAAATTGTGGGCTATATATGCGCCTCAATAGAAATTTATGATGGTCCCTGTGGACACATAATCAGTATAGCAGTTCATCCGAATTACCGTAGAAAAGGCATTGGTAGCGCACTAATAAAGGAATTGATTAATAGACTTAAGAAAATAGATATTAAAATGGTTTATCTTGAGTGTAGGGTGTCTAATGAAGCCGCAATAGAATTTTATAAGAAGCACGGTTTCGAGATAAAAGAAAGAGTTCCTCATTACTATAGTAATAGTGAGGACGCATACATAATGATAAAAAGATTTGATGACCAAATAAATGAGGGCCATATATAATCATAATATCTATATTATTTTGCAGTTATTTTTTGAATAGGTGTCCAGTGTGTCAGCATACAAAATAAAGTGCCCCAAGTGTGGCCTAGAGCACTTGTTTAAAATCTCTGACGAAGATCTCGAATATGCAAGAACTTATAGTATTGTTAGAATAGGCTTCATACATAAAGATCATATCCTAATTGTGGACATCGACTCCAGCGGGACGATAAGGGGAGCGTATCTTAAGTCTTTTAAGTCTATACTTCCAGGCATAAAATTCATACATAACGATTACAAAATAATTACATCGCCCATAGTTGAATCTGAAACACAACTAATAATTGTTAACTTGTCAGAAAAAAAGATAGATATGAGGGCAGCAACAAAACTAGTTTCGAAGATCCCCATGATGATCCGAGACATCATTTATATTTCTGAGAGAGCTGGCAAATATAAATGGTACCGTGGCGAGAGACACATGGGTGATGAGTATTTTGATATAGCATCAAAAAATGATACAGTCGTATTACTAAAAACAAAAATAAGTGACTGGAAGCAAAAAACCGAGATATTAAAGAAAATAATAGATATAGTAAAAAGCAAAGGTATCCTTGACATTGACAACTTAAAAGAAATAGTAAATTTAATAGAGCAAAAAAAGAATTCTAAGACTACGTAGAAGTACTTATATGATATTTCTTGTCTGTCAAAAAAACTAAAAGTTCTTTTGCGGATAGGTATATTGCAGTCCTCTAAATGAGCATAATCATATTGGTATTCCTATAGTAATACATTAAAAATAATAAGAATTCAAAATAAAGAAAAGATTGGAAAATGTTATGTTTCCCAATGTTATATAGAGTTAATTATTGCATGTTCTAATGCTTTGTATCTTTTTGTCTCAGATAGGGTCTCTATTATTTCCCTTAGTTTAAGGCTGTCTCTCATTCGCCCTAATATTCTAGACAATGATAAGAATTCCTTTTTGATTGTTTTTCTGTCTGTTGAGATTTCGTTTATTATTTTTTTGGCCAGTAAGATGTTCTGGGTGTCTACTATTTTTTTTGCTATGCTTATCTTTATTTTGTTTCTACACTGTTTGTATATTTCAGTAAGTCCCAGACAGTACTCCAAAAGATCTTTGTTGTGGAATCCCATCCTGTAATAGTTTATTTCGATCAGATTTTCAATGAATTCTATTACTTCTTCGCATGAAAGGCTTGCCGCTTCGCCTAGCACGGCAATTTGGCGATCAAGATTGTCGGCTAACAATGATTGGTAGAGAAGTTTCCAAAAGAGAAGTTTAACAGATGTTTCAATTTTTTCCCATAATCTGTCGATCTTTTGTGGCTCGTTGGTGGACACGGCGGCTAGAATTATTGCTTTTTTTGGGTCACGGTTTTTAATAGACTTAGCTAACTCGCTTATGTCTCTTTTTTCCTTGTAGCGGGCTCTGATCGCTAACTCTATTGTCGCATCAATGCTTAGTTTTTCTAGAAACATATCGATGATATCAGCAGCAGATATGCCTAACACTAGGAGTCTTGAGGATACTCTAGAATAATTTATTTTGTCTTCGATATTAGATATATCTATCGAAAATCCATATCCATATTTTAATATGGCTAATTCTTCAGCAAATATTGTCGATATTTCTGAGTGTTCTAATAGCATTTTTTTGGATGTTTCATCCAACTTATTTTCAAGCTTAGCTTTTATCAATATATTTATTGTTTCTGTCTTGGTCTTGATCGGTATCATCATTAATTTTTTCGCTTTAATAAAATCTGCAAAAACCAAAGCTAGGAGTTCTCTAAAGCTCTCGGATAGTAGAGATTCTGACATTTTTATTAGGCTAGTAAGAAATTCCTCTAATGGTGGTACTTCTACTGGTGTTAGATATCTATTGTCTATATATACACGGGGTATAACGATTTTTTTGGGTGGTGGTTGTGGTGTTATTGGTTTAGGTATAAGATCTAAAATTCTTTTTGTTTGTTCTTC
>JAUQYS020000319.1:0-2366 GCA_030587585.2 Candidatus Njordarchaeota archaeon | reverse complement strand
TAAGAACAATTTTAAAGAATAGTTATATTATTTATTCAATAGGGTGTAGAACGTGGCAATATCAATGACAATACCAGAAGAAAAACTCGACAAGCTCATAGAGAAAATCGTAAAAAAAAGTCAAAGACGAAGTTCTACGAGACATATTTAGTGACATAGTCAGCATCCTAAAAGAAATCCTAAAAACACTAAATGAGCTTGCTGAGGCTCAGAAGCGTACTGAAGAGACATTGAGAGGATTGATTGGGGGAGTTGCTAGGTTACGTGGTGAGTTTATAGAGTATCGAGCTACTACGGCTCTTGGTAGAATACTAAGCAGATATGGTCTGTATGTGTATCCAGTCCCTTATGAGATGAAAGAGATAGAAGCTATTGTTGAGGGCGATGATTTTTATGCTGTTATTGAGATATGTAAAAAGTGTGATCTGGATGATATTCGCCAAGTGGTGGCGGGTGCGAGGAAGTTTGAATGAGTGGAGGGAAAAAAGCCTGATGTTTTGGTTGTTTTCTCTTATACTGGCGAGATCGATAGGGATGCATTGGATGAGGCTAGGAGGCTTGGTATTGTTGTTGAGAATAATATGGGGCGGTTAGTGAAATTTTTTGTTTCTAAAGTTGAGGAGAAAAAGAATAAGTAGAAATACTTATAGCTTTTATGTGTTTGTGCTTTGAGATATAGAAATAAATAAGTTTTCTATCAGCATTTCAAGCGGGATCCGATGCTCCTATAGAGATAAAATAGATATACCAATATTGATCTGAGGCTTAACTAAGAAACAATAATACTTCTTGGATAAGATCTTCACTAAGTCAATATTTTTAAAGAAGCATTCTAAAAAGTATCGCTTTTGTTATGATAAGTTTTCTATTGCTTTTTCTATATCAGCATAGCCATTTGATGTAGTGTATTTTCCTGATTTTATTTTTGAGAAAAACTTTATTTGTTTACTTACGACAGCTAATATTGGGATCCATCCCGCCTCTTTTGCGGTTGATACTATTTTTTCTGCATCTTCTTTGGATAAATATATCTCACCACTAGAAGAATACTTTACTTGGATGCCAATGTCATTATTATGAATTCTAACATATATGTCAAATACACCTCGACTGTCGTGGGAGTAATAGGGAATGTATCCTTTATGAAGAAGATAGTTTCCCACGATTCGCTCTGCCCAGTGACCAACAATGAGAATGTCTATTGGCTTGTATCCCGATAGAATACTTTCTATGTATCTTTCGAATAGGGGATCTACAAATAGGTAATCACCATTCGCTGGTTTGATTATACCCATCCTTCTGAGTTTTGCTGCAGTAATTATTTCTTTCATATCCAGAAATTCTTTATTCATTATTTTTCTTATCGTTTTTATGGGATCGTCCTCCAACTTTACTATTTTCTCAAAGTACTCTTCAAAAATTGGCAATAAAAAGTTATATAGTTCCCTTTTGGCATTTCTAATTGTCTCTCTATTTACTTTTCCCTGCACATATATCTGATGCCCCATATATTGTATATAAAAAGGATGATAGCCAGCAGCCTCAGCAATCATCTTAGCATACTCATCACTAACCTCTATACCTCCCTCCAAAAAAAGTCTCTTAACCATATCCACAGCATTTTCCTCATCAAACGGCCCAAGATACAACACTTGAAACCTACCGCCCCAAACATCTAAAGCACGCATCAAAGGTTCAATCACTGAGCCACATACAACATAACTAATCCGCGCCCCCTCTGCAAGCCCCCTAAAAAAACCAAAAACAATCTCATCAGAGAAACTCTTATAGAAACCCTCACTCCTAACGAGCTCAGACAAAAGATGAAACTCATCAAATAAAAGGAAAAGCCACTTGTCAGAAGCAACAAGCACGTCATTTAACCTATCAAAAAGAGGCAACAAATCCCCTCTCTCAAGACCTTTCCGATATTCCTTATCCAAATCGAAGCCACGATCAGCTAAAACAGCAACAATATATCTAATGGGATCTTTCACCTTCTTGAGGTTGATGTAGATGGGAATTATGTCGGGAAAATCCAAAAGAATCTCATAGTAACGTTGCATAAGGCTACTCTTCCCATACTTTAGTGGAGCAACAATACACAGAAGCATCTTGCGCTTAACCAGAACATTACTAACAAAAAAATCCAACTCCCGTTTCCTATCAAAAAACTTTTCCTTAGGAACAGCATCCTCAAATATAAAGGGAGACTTCCCAACCAATAATAAGCACCCTACATTCACAATAAAAATAATACTTAATAAAATTTTATTGCTTTTTCTTAGGGAGCTCATAGCCAATAACAAAATTTTGGTATTTAGCTATGGGCTATTTGTGGTGTTTTTATGGAGGTTGAAGCTAAG
>JAUQYS020000309.1:0-2606 GCA_030587585.2 Candidatus Njordarchaeota archaeon | reverse complement strand
ACCTAAAAATTTCTTCTACATTCAAGATACTCCTCGAAGTCAAGCACACAAAAAATGCTCTTTTGTGTTTTTTTGCGAATAATGTTGCATAACCAGTTAGACCTAAACCGATGCTTGCTGATTTTCCACGGCCTCTATTAGCCAACAAAATTATATATTCTTGCCAGTTTTCAAATGCTTTCAGAACATTTATCTGATCTTGAGACGCTACAAGCTCATAAATCTTTTTTGGTATCAATACGTCTTTAGGGACTTCTATTTTCTTTCTTTCATAACGTCTCGCTTTTTCTTTAGGTTTCCAGATAAATATCTCCTTATCCGCATCATAAACATAAACCCCTTCATGCTTAACAGATTTCTTGATTATTCTCTCCAACATTATTTTTCTGGGTTGCTTTTTACAAAATGGTGGAACAATCTCCTGATAGTATGTCTTTGTTTTATAATCAAACGGAAGCATAACAAAAATTATTCCACCACCGCGCACCGTTCCAGTCGCTCTCGACAATGCAATAACATCAGGCCAGTCTCTTAGGTCTATTATGGCTATATTATATGTTCTTCCAAGAATCTTATCAGTATCCCAACATGAGATCGTTGTTGCGTTATTGTCTAATACTTGGCCTATTCTGTTACGAAATTTCTTGAAGTTAGATGTTACTAATATGCTATCTATCTGCATATTTTCTAGGATTTCTATCATAGCATTTTCCGTTTTGTCTAGCCCCCCTATCACTATGAACAGTCTCCGTTCAAAAGATTCCTTTGCTGAACTTAGAGCATTGAAAACAGCTTCTAGTAGGTCACTATGTCTATTCATGTTGGATCCCGAATTATTGACTAAATCATTCTCAACATATTATATCATAAAATATAAGCCACAAAACACATCACTGTTTTTTATTTATTGCTTAAGAAAAGAAAGTTAAATAGGCTTCTAGCTAGGATCCTAGCAACTCTTAATGGTTCTATATATCTCCCGTGAATCGCAAACAGATTTAATATTTCTAGGGCGTTTCCGGTCGTTATACCGACAGGCCTTATATATACAAAATATCCATTCTTGAGCCTTACAAGGATTCTTGGTCCATTTTTGTGATATATCATCAAACGCAAATCTCTGTCAGGAAACTCAGCCAAGAATTTTTCTATGCCCTGAGACTCTTCATATGTTACTGCCACTACTGGTATGTTTATATCTTCATAAATCGCGTTTAAGTCTACAACATTGTAAAGAGCAATTATCGTACCTGACAATACTATTACCCTAATATCTTTCCTCTGAAGATTTTTATAGAGCCTAATTATAGCCTCCGTGGAGTCCATACCACCAACAGTACACGTAGCAAATGAGAACCCATCTATCTGCATATCCGCCCTCATAACTACTCCCGCTAAAACAGATTTATTTATTTTAGACTTTTTTAAGAAAGATTCGGCTATACCCAAAACACGCAGACCTTTCTTGGGAACTACGTACCTAGTAATCAATGTTACTTATCACCAACAGATACTATGCTGGACTCAGCCAAAATGTTTTTTCTCCCAAGCTATACCCCTGCTCGTATCCAGTAACGTAATTTTTTAGCACTACATCAATCGCTATATTTATCTCTGATGGAAACCTACTAAGGCCAGATAAATCCAGTAATATAGCGATCGATATAGACTTTGTCCCATAAAAAGGATATTTTATACTCCATACACCATGGCCTATCGTGATATTATTACTTCTTATTGTGAACTTAACAATACTTAACGACTCCACCATCGAATCCTTAGAAGTTATTTCAGCACTTACAACTATGTAGAACTCATCGTCTATAGAATAGACTGATATATTTTCTCCAACGCTAATACTAATATTGTGCTGTCTTAGGATACCAGAAAAACAAGTAAACGCCAAAAAGCACAATAACACAACAAATAAATAAATCCTAGTTTTGGATGCCTTCATATAATCCGTCATAAACAAGAATTTTATGTTCTTGCCTTCCTCAACACTCCAATAAAGAAAGAAAATCAACAAGATCAGCAAAATAAACATCAACCTAGACCCCGGCTGATCGAAAGCCAAAAATATCCACCCAACATAAGGTACACAGGCAACCAAGACACCAACAACATTATCTTCTGGAACCCACGTCCACCGGTCAACCATAGGATTAGTCTTTGGATTATCGCCCTTTGTCAAAAAATATCGCTTACCACCATCCTCCTTTATTGCTACAACTCTATGCAATATTAGATCGGATCCACCCGGCTCAACAAAAACTATTACATCACCAACATTAATCTCCAAAGAAGAAACCTTGCGAACAATTACTATGTCCCCCCTATAGTATGTAGGCTCCATCGAAGAAGACTTGATATAAGAAATCAAATAGTTCTGCCGAATATATAAAAATACCCCAGCAAAAATAAGGAAAATAACAACAATCACACCAACTTTAAATAAAACACGCATAGCGATCCCTGACACCACAAATATATACGCCAAAAAATCATAATTACTAAAATATACTAAAAATTAAGTAGATATTGATAACCATACAGCTTGGTGTTTCAAGGTGGACCAGCTAAAAAAAGTATTATACTCCAACACA
>JAUQYS020000296.1:0-2460 GCA_030587585.2 Candidatus Njordarchaeota archaeon | reverse complement strand
TACTAGGGATGTTATCGAATCCCCACCATCCCCAAGATATAACTCCTCTCATTGGAAGGTATGACTCCCTTGATGACGCAACAATAGAAACCCATATAGCATTACTAGAAAGACTAGTGGATTTCGTTATATTTTCATGGTGGGGGGCTAATACATACTCTGATATTGTTCTTGAAAAATTTCTATTGAAAATAAGGGAACTAAAATCTAATCTGAAAGTAATTATAATGATAGAACCTCGACTAGGAAATAATCCCGTCGTCTATGACGATGACTTTTGGAATGAAACCCTCGCATATCTTAATACAAAATATTTAACTACATTTAAAGATGTAATGTTCTACGACAAATTCCAAAAAGCATATATATTAGCATGCTTTTTCCCTGTCGGCATGATCAAAAAACCAGCAAAATATGGAGAATACATTATCAGATACATACATGCATATCCTCCGATTACGACACAATGGTATCTATACTGCACAGATAAATACATCATCACAGAAGATGGATACATATCGATTTCACCACGAGTAATTGTAGACAAGAATGATCCCATTAAACTATATTATAATCCCAATCTCAATAAGACCGAAATACAAAAGACAATAGATTTTGTCAAAAAACATAAGAATGAAATTCGCTATCTAATAATATATAGTTGGAATGAGTTTTACGAAAGAAGTTATATTGAACCCGCTTACGAAGGCAACCGAGACCTATCATGGTTATATAACATATTTCTAAACCTAACGTCAGAACTTAGAAAATAGATGTCGCCCCGCCCCATTTGGGGGAAATGTAAAACGCCGTCAAGGGGCATCCACAGACGCACACACGCTGAAGGGATTCCCCTAGAGCGGGGCAATATAATAATATGCTTTACTTTCTTTTTAAAGATTTATTTTTTGGTAATACCACTACTGTTCTCTAGAAAATGACGATTTAATTTCTGTCGTATGGAACGTCTATTGTTGTTGCTATTCGTTGTTTCACTTTTTTAAATATTTTTATTATTTGTTATACTGAAAATAATAAAATTGGTGATTTGCATGAGCGAGATGACAGATTATGAATTTGAACTCTTGAAAATGCGTGAAAAAGCGACAGATTTAGTTGAGGATTTGTTGAAGAAATTCGGTCTAAAAGCAATTGAAGATAGCGATTACCGAAGAATATTAAGGCTTACGGTTCAACTTGTAGACGACAAGATAACCTTCGAGGAGTTTGAACACGACCTTCAGGAAGTCCTTCTGAACTATAAACATATAATTCGTGATCCCTCAAAGGTAACGGTTGAGATAGCAAGAAGTCTTAGCGACTTCCTAGATAAAATTAGAAAACGCTTTTTCAAGAAAAAGAAGAAAGAAAAAGAATAAGGGGGTGTTTTTTTTGAAGATAATTCGGAAAAAGAAACCTTTTTTCTATTTTTTGTCTCGAAGAAAACTTAACGTTTTTGAAGTGGTCTTAATAATATTGGGCGTAGTCCTATTCCTACTGTTTCTATATTACTATGTAGTCTAGATAACTTCATTATATTGTTTTTTTCTTTTTCGGATAATTGGTGATCAAATTGTCTTTCAATGCAAATCTACGCAAAGAAAAAGAAAAGAAATACGCCTATATATTACTTTTAATCTATATAGTGGCGACGGCAATTTCATACTTTATATCATCGGTAATTCTAGGGATGCTATTACAACTGCCCCTCTTTTATCGCCTTCTTATAGCGTTCATATATCTTGCGGTAATGCTAGTATCATTACGATTAATACATAATATTCTGTTAAGGATAGCATTATACATAATATTCTTCTCCTTCATGGGATTCTTGTTCTTCATACTTTTCCCCGCATTTATCATCAAATATGATTTTGATGGACGGGGATTCTCTGTTGAACCAAGCCCGTATTTTAGCGATATAACGACATTGCCAGCCCTAGTCGGAATATTGACGATAACAGTAATGTATATCTCCGCCGTATTTATCGCAGGCTATTTCATCACAAAAAGGGCTAGGGATATATTTGGATGTCTAAAGAATGGACTAGAATACATCGGTTTTCTGGTTATTGCGACATTTTCCCATGAGGTTGGTCATTGGATGATAAGTTTTACTATGCCCAATGAAATTGCTTTGCATTTGCCATTCGGTGCATACGTAGAACTAGATATAACACAAATACCGCCATATCGGTTACCCTTTGTCTATCTTGGCGGAATAATTATGAATTTGCTATTTATGAAATATTTGGCATACGAAATACGGGAAAGTTATGAACCATATAAAGAAATGTATTATTACTCCGTTCTGGTTAATCTTGTATTAACAAACATAATGCCAATTCCCCCTCTGGATGGGTATGGGTATCTTGTGTCATTATACATTCTTACGGGAAACATATTTTTAGCATTCTTTGTGTTTCTGATAACATTATACATTTTAATCCGATATATTAG
>JAUQYS020000286.1:0-6345 GCA_030587585.2 Candidatus Njordarchaeota archaeon | reverse complement strand
TGCTTATATCGCGATATAGCCAAAGGGCGGACAGAAGAGTTATCTCGAGCAATGACAATGCTATCATACCTAATGAGTGCGCATATAGGCCCCCAAGATAGTATCTATACGAAAATATAATAGTCACTATGAATAACAATAATACTACCCCATATACTATGTTTATAATTTTTATGCTTCTATCAACTTCTCTTTCTCTGTAATATCCAACTGCTTTTGAAAGTCTATAGTAAATGAATAATCCTATTCCTGAAGATACGAAAGATACCAACAAAAGTATTAGTAAGCTTCCCCACGAAAGCTCAAGCTTAGGTATTTTTACATTTACATATACCGACATAGAATATGTCTTGGTTTTGTAGTACTCTCCCTCAACAAGAATTGTTATATTATACATACCATGATACAAGCCAAATAATGAAAGATTCGCATAATAGACCCCAAGTTCTCCAGATCTATATGCATAAAAAACGCGGTCAGCAATACTAACTTTTATATTGACGTCAGTTATTGGATAGCCATATTTATCCACTAAACTTATTTCTAGTATCTGATATGTGTCCTGATATACGGGAGTATTGTTTAGTTCTGCATTTATTATAATTTCGCCTATCACATATGTGGTCAGATTCATCAATATATCTTCTGCCAGTTCATGTTCAATGCTCAGAAAGCATGTATGAACACCAGCAGACACACCATCTGTGGATACTAATCCAGTATAAGTTCCATTGCTAAATGAGAAGAAAGCATAATACTTACCGTAGAATAGCGCTGATACTGATGCATCCACTACAGGACTGCCATAGCTATCCTCTACCTGTACATTAAGTTTAATGTCGTTTCCCTGCGTCACAGGATCATTTGCTGAAAGAGCAGTACCAGTAACTTCTACATGGAGCTCGCCGAAAACTTGGAATGGTACTTTTATGGATAGAGGCTCTGCGTACTGATTTTCGATTTCTAGTGTAAGGGAGTACGAACCAATAGGTAGAGAAACTGTGTTTATCTCTAGGGAGAATTTATTCTCATAGACCCATTCCTCATAAATGACAGAGTCCATAAAAATGGCGGATACATTGCTGTTGTATACCTTGTTGAGATTTTCGTCTAAAATTTCCACGTCAAATCTTAATATTTCGCCCTGCACGATGCTGTCGCTATATGTTATTCGGGGTGATAATCTTCCAACGACAGTGCAGCTCTGATGATAATAAGCAGTATCATAGGATGAGTGCAGAATTACGACTGTAATATTTGCTATTCCTAAACCCCATTGATTCACTGATATATTGAGCGAATATGTTCCGTTCTCATGATTCAGCATGACATAAGTAAAGTTTGATATACTGCTATGAACATAAACTATACATTGCGCGTCAGAAATATCTACTCCAAAGAAATTCTTCAAGTTTAGTTTGATGCTAAATGTGTCAAGCTGATCGATAATATTTGAAGAAAAGTTTGCTTCCACACTTAGTTTTTTATATATCTTCGTTGATGCTATATGTCTTAATACTAAGTCATAATAGTCATTTGGCCTCTCTATGTATGAAAGAGCAGCTATATCTCCATAAGGACTAATACTATCAAACTCTCCTAGCTCTATAAACCACGAAAACTCTCGGACCTCAAACTCTCTTATTATGTCGTTAGCATAATCTATCACAATAATACTGTTAGGATAACCCACATCTATTGCTACTAGTACTGTCCTATTTGTGTCCCAACACATTTTGTATACTCTCGGTGTGTACGCATCAACATCAAACTTTTTGAACATATAGAACGATGCATTGTATATATAGATATCATCATTTATTGATACAGCTATGTCCTTCAGGCCATCTTCATCATAATCAAATATTCCCACAAAGTAGCACCAATAGGTAAATGGAGAAATATACTTTATGTCGCCACTAGACGCGTTTATTACTAGGAATCTGACTTCGTAATTTGTGGCGACCGCAACAAACATTATTTCTTTGTTCTCCGATGATGTAAAATAGTCATACATCAAGTATTTTGGATAACTATACCAAGGATTCATCTGGGCCTCATCCCAGACGGATATATTAGTGAGCAATAAGTTCTCATATATAATGCTTCTTGAAGATGTATTATACATAAGAATGTATGTACTTTCGTTACTAATTACCGCAACTATCTCATCCATACCTGTATTATCAACATTTGCCGCTATGATATAAGAAATATTGCTCCTACTCAATAAGCATGTTCCGTTAGTGAAATAGATGCCGTTTTTATTGCCTATAATGGGGATACGGTGCCCATATACATCTTCAATAGTGTCTATAGAAGTAACGTTTTTTATAGATTCGTCAAGAAAAGCAACATCGCTACTTATGGTCTCACCACCATAAATGGTAATGAACACGATGTGAGTCGAATTTTCTACCACGCCTCCAATATCGTTAACACCATCATTGTTTAGATCGGAAACCTTAAATAATGACTTTTGAACTGATGGGAAATATAATTTTTGGCTAAACAACATCACAAATCTTTTGTCGATAAATTTGTATATAGAAAAATTTATGTATGGCAAATCATTCAAAAATACAGCTACCTCGGAGACATTATCATTATCAACATCTATTTCTCCAAAATAGAGAACACTATAATATGCGAAAGAGGACGAAATATTCGACAGCAACAATGTTTCTGAGTTTATAACCCCATGAACATATACCTGCTTTCTGATAGATATATTTGCATAACCAATATTTCCGAAAACATCTTCCGCTATTATGTTTATATTGTATAGACCATATCTTAATCCCATAACATATACCGTATAATAGTAAATGTTTACGGCGAAATCCTTGAGGTTCATTTCTCTCGTAGTATTATAGTCTATGGATGTGTGCTCAAATTTGACGCTAACACTATAAAGCGTATGATTTTCAGCAATAGCTGTTGTAACAACTATGGCTGTATCTATAGTCGCGTTTTGTGGATTCACATCAAGAGATAAGACTTTCGGTGGTTTTCCGTCACTAATCAAAACTTTTATCATTTCTGAGCTTATTAGATATACATCACATAATCCATCCCCATTTTTGTCGTATTTGTATATTCTAATAACATAGTCATTATATGCCAACGATACTATTTCGTTTAGTGTATCTGATCGATAATAAATGACTCCATGTGATAATCTATATATCACAATAGTGGGCTCATCGTGTCTAGTTATGTTATAGTCCACATATACATCCATAAATCCTTCTATGCCAACAAACTCTTGCGAAAAAGCCTTGCTCCAAGGATTTAGAGCTATTCTTGACGCCATAGCCTCTCCCGCCGCATAAGGCGAAAAGATAAAATAGTATCTCTCCGTAGATGGGCTATAATAATAGTTTTTGGAATAATCCTCCCTGCATATGATTCCTGTTGTATTTAGGCTTGATACAATTTCTAGGTTGGGTCCCTCCAGCAGACACACAGTATCGGTTCCATTATATTCGTACAGCAAAAATATTTCTCCATATTCGTCATAATCGAAATCATAAGCATATATATAGATTCCAATGGAATCATTAATAGTTATGTTGCTTATTAGGGAATAATTACTTCCATCATAAATCTTAACATACAAATAATTAGCTTCGGTTCCATGCGTAATAATGTCATCGACTCCATCATTATTCATATCCGAAAACAAAATATTTTCTACATAATCATCGTTGTCTATAGTTACATTGCTATAATCTGTCATGTTAAAGATATATATTACGTTCTTTGGATCACCAACCACTATAATCTCATCTACACCATCATTATTAAGGTCATGTACGTATAGGTCAAAAGCACCGAGATGCTTATTCCATATTATTGTTCCATCCTCATCGAAAACCCAAATATCGGAGGTATTAATACCTGCAAATTCATCATAGTCTTCATAATCAAAATTTCCCGATTCTATAAAATCAAATTCATAGAAATAGGACGTAGTGTTCCACTGTACCACATCGATCACAAGCTTAACATCTAGAGACTCAAAAGATACAGCCGATATATTATACTTGGTTTCGCTCTCATCACTATTTATCATAAGTATACACTCACCATAAGAAAAATTCGCTCTGTCTACCTGATGTATTTGTCCCACTTCGCCTGAGGCATTATAATCAATAGTCTCTATTTGGCCCTTAGGAGATATAGATGTTTCTTCACTTTTTGGCACAAAATTTTTGGAATCACATGTGCTATATTTGTAATGCATCCCAACATCCACATATAGAAAAAGCGATGTAACAAGCAGGGCTAATATGAGACATATCTTTTCATATCTTTCCATAATAACCCCCACTCTTATCCGCATTCCTGCATCTGATGCTGAAATAGGGGCATCAGACAATGTGGATTCCAATCATTGTCCAATATTGTTTAAATCAGGTGCGATCCCAAAGAGTACGCAAGTATTCTTTGAGACCAAAAAACATAAAGTAGATTTTTTATTTTAAAAACGAAAAAGTCCTCGTATTATCAAAAAAATAAAAGGTTAGAGCCTTTACGAGTTCTTATCTTAGGTCGTTATCTTATTTAACGACTTTACCATCGATCTCATTCCAAAGCCGAGCAGAATATATCCAAAATCCCCGACAAATGCCAGAACAAATGCAAATAACAATACTGAGTAAAATGGTGACATAAAAAATAACAAAAACATTATTAATAACCGAAAAAATACCAGTAGCACGGCGCCCAGAAAACAAAACTTATTCTTTAAGGATTTAAAGTATATCGCCAGCAATATTCCGATCATTGGACTAAAAAAATAGACAATGCCTATGAATTGCGTTTCAAGTAGTATAATTTCCCAATTCCACATAGATATAAGTAGAAAAACTATGGCTACTAAGTAGCCGATATTTTTTCTTTTTTGAAGCACATCTACAAAAAAGAAAAACCCTATCCCCACTAGAGCATAAAGAATATTATATATTGATAATATGGTCATTATTGCTCCATAGAATTCGCCTAAATATCCCGCTATTATTTCAAATAGCATAACAGAAGATATCATAGAACCGAAAACTCCTAACAACAACACACAGAAACTACTCACATATGCCATTTCTATTTTTATTTTTGGTATCTCAAATCGCGTCTCCCTTATCGGTCTCTCTTCAATATGTATCTTTACTCTTTCTTTTTGAGTTTCTTCTGGTTTGTATAGTGGTTCTTGTTTTTCTATATGCCGCTTCGTACTAACTTCTATTATTTGGCCTAGGACATGTTCACCGAGATTGGTCCTAATGTTTTTCTTAAATGCCCCCACTCTGGAAGTATCGTCGGATTTTGATAATATTTCACTCCATGCTCTCTTAGCCGCTGTTATAATAATTTCCGTTCTGGCATCTTTATTGTATCTTGCGTTTATTTTGCTTATTTCTGGTGACATTGGGCCACTACTTTTTCCTTTCAGCACATCAGCCCAAGAATCATGTGGTAATCTAAATGAATATAGTGTTTTGTCTCTTGCAAGATATCTAGATACATCCTCTATTACTTGGTCGAGAATTATATCATCTAAAGATAGTTTCTGTTTTAATCTTATTTCTTTTGCGACTATGTAGATATAGTTATATAAGTCTTGATGGACGGCATATTTGGTAAAATCCGTCATTATTAGTAGAGTCAGTAGTGCTTCGTAACGTTCTGGTTTTCCTCCCAATATTCTCCACAATATATCGTCTACATAGTCAAGCATACCGCTAGGAATAGTCCTAGCGTATTCCAATGTTAGGTCTTCTCTCTTTATTTTTAGCTCTCTTATCACTTGCCAAACGTAGACGGGCAGACCTTCGGCTTTTTGAACAACCACATCTACGGCCTCCTGATCTCTTATTTTTATTCCCTCGTTGGCGATATATTTCATCAGCATCTCTCTTATTTTCCGCTCACTAAGTGGCTCAATTTTAATTACGTTAAACGTTTTGTATAAGTCTATGCCCGAAATTCTTCTTAGGGACGCTATTTCTTCAGTTCTTGCCGTAGTTATTATGCTTCCTATTTTTTGTCTATCTATCTCTCTTAGAATATTAGTATTCATTCTTGGTATATCATCATAGAAAAGAATTATGCCTTTCTCCATATGTTCTTTTCCAATGTATCCTATACCATCCATTATGTATCCGATCCTATACATCTTAGATAGTTTCGATAATATGATAAACATGAGGGCTGTTTTTCCTGTTCCTGGGGGACCCTCAATCATAACATTTTTTCCGGATTTAATCCATGAGATAGCCGTATCTATAGCGTCTGACCTATTTTTATCCAACACGAATGCTTTAGGAAGATACCTAGGTAATC
>JAUQYS020000278.1:0-2552 GCA_030587585.2 Candidatus Njordarchaeota archaeon | reverse complement strand
TAAAGCAGTATTACTATTATTGCGATGCTGATTTGATAGGTCTTAAGTTTGGAAGGACAGAATATCAGATAGATACGTCTCCACCAACTATCGTGATATTGCAGCCGGAAAATAATACAGTTTTTTATGGCGAAACAGAGATAGATTTCAGTATATCCGTAAATGATAACCTCGGAATCGACAGAATAATAATATATGTTAATGGAACAAAAAGATATCAATTCAACCAAGTAAGTTCTTTTTCTCTGCCATTTTATCAGTACGGAACATTCAACGTAACTATAGAAGCAATAGACCTAGTGGGAAACTCAAACACAGCCAGCGTGATAATACACCTAAAAGAAAGTGGTGGAGGCCCAGGACCAGAAATAGATATGAATCTACTCATAGCGATCATAGCGATACTTTTGATAATAGTAATCGTAATAATAATACTCAAAAGAGAATAGGAAAATCAGAAATCTTTATATTTTTTCTACTTTCTGAGTCTATTGTTCCAAATTTTGTTTAGATAGATATAAAAATGGTTACGCTTATATATTTGTATAATTGTATATTAATATAATGATATGGTGATTGTATGACGACTCTAAGAATTGATGATAAAGTTAACAGGAGACTTGAGGAATTTTTGGCCCAGGTATTGCTTCGTTGGGGAATCAAAATTGATAAGAAGACCTTTGTTGAGAAGGCAATATTACGTGCGATTCGTGATCAGGAGTTTATAAGGGAACTTGTAGGTAATGATTTGCCGCTTGAAAACGATCCAGCATGGACTCTTCTCGATAAGCCGAAGAAGTGGGGCGTAGAAGATGCTTCTACAAAGATAGATGAGTATCTTTATGGGTGAAAAATTATGGGTGTTTTTATTGATACTGGAATTTTCGTGGCTATAAGGAATGCTGACGATAAATATCACGAAAAAGCAAAGAATCTCATGCGTAGAGCTCTAAAAGGAGAATTTGGATTGATTTATACGTCTAATTTTATTTTTGATGAGGCTGTTACAGTAGCATTGGTTAGAACGAAAAGGATAGACCTCGCAATTGATGTGGGCAATTACATACTGTCATCAAGAAGAATAAGAATGATATTTGTAGATCAGGTGATCTTTGAGGATTCTTGGAAAATTATGCAGAAATATTCTGACAAAATGTTAAGTTTTACAGACGCAACAACAATAGCGATTATGCGACGGTATGGTATATTTTACCTTATGTCGTTTGATGAGAGGCTTAAAAGTATTGTGGCTACAGTAAAATAAAAAAATTTTGGTTCTACTTATTGTGTCTTTTTGACTTATACATGTTGTATATGCTTGAGGAAATTATGTAGCCTATATAGGACCCCCAAAGAATATCCGTGGGATAATGGACACCGCAGTAGACTCTTGAGAAGGCCATAAGAATAGCAAAAAATATGAGTACGATTTTTATGATGCGTGATTTTGTTTCGATTATAAGTGGAACGCTCAACGAGAATGCAGAAGCAGAATGGCCTGAGGGGAAGCTATACCCACCAGCCCATGTACCAGATAGTTTTAAGTTTTTTGCGATTTTATATGGCCTAGGTCTTTGGGTGATTATTTTTAGTGATGAGACTATGCGGCTTGATACAAACCAACCTACGTACGAGAATATTATTGCGATGCTATATTTCTGTTTTTCTTTCGATTTGCTGCATAATACTAAGATTATGCCTTCTATGACTGCGAATATATAGTTTCCATAGTTTGTGAAATAGACAAATAGAATATTTAGTGTTGGGTGCCTCAGATTCGCGATGAATATTACTATGGGGAGATCGAAAGGTAGAAGTATTAGAGAAGCCAATATAACAATGATTAGGATTATTGTTCTTTGTTTTTCTCTCCATATTTCTTTGATAGGGATTTTTAGGGACATTGTTAGATCCCATATAGTCAATTATTATGTTTTTTGATGTTTCTTATTTTTCTTAGAATTTTCCATTTCTTTGTGTAGTTTTTCTTTCTCTCTGTATATTCGGCGATATGTTCGATTATTTTTCCGTCAGTGTCGTGGGGTATAGGTAGTCCAAAGAAAGATAGGATTGTTGGAACAATATCGAATTGGTTATATGTTTCTGAGACCTTGCTTTTATTTATGTTTCCAAAGGCGATAAATACCCCGTCTCGTGAGTGGTCAAATATTTTGCGTCTAGATATAATGTCGTCCGTAGCGAAAGCGCTATAGCTACCCTGTATAGAGTATTGTTCGTCAAATACTATGAGATCTGGGTCTGTAGGGTTCTTTGAGCCATAAAGTTCATTCGGTTCATAAGCTTTCACTATTTTTGAGACTCTAGTTTTAACATCAAGAATAAATTTTTTCTTAGCAAATATAATATAGTTCTCAGGTGCGAATGCAATGGCCTTTTTTAAGCTTATAAAGCTTTTCTGTGTAAGTATACGCATCCCTACGCTCCGTAGATTGTCAAAAATTTTAAGCTTTGATACTCTTTTGGTAATAGCTTTTTTTATTACGCGTTCTATTATTGTCGATTTGATGTCTTCTTTAACGTAGCCCAAGCTT
>JAUQYS020000270.1:0-1524 GCA_030587585.2 Candidatus Njordarchaeota archaeon | reverse complement strand
GACATATTTGAAAATTATGAAGACTATGCAGATGCTAAAAAGAGCGCTTCAAAAAAGCATCCCTTTTGGGCAACTCTATATCAGCGTATTTTACTGTTCGACTACTTTTTCCAAATACTTTTCAAAATCAAACTGCCGCTGTTTTTTGGCAAGAACATCGTTTGTGACCGCTACATATATGATACAATCGTTACAGATCTCTCCGTGGACTTCAGCTATTCAAAAGAAGAGATTAAGAACCTATTAGATAAGCTGCTATCTTTCTTCCCAAGACCACACATTACTTTTCTGGTTGATCTACCTGAAGAAATAGCATTTCAGCGAAAAGACGATCTCCCATCGGTGGATTATTTGAGGGATAGGAGGGAAAAGTACCTGTATCTGGGCAAGGAATGTGAAATGATAATTCTGGATGGATCGATGCCTTTAGAAGAAGCGGAGTGTATCGTTGAAAAAAACGTGGAAGGGGTGATAGTATGAGCAAAGTCATGATTATCGGGATAGATGGGTTAGATTCGCTTTTATTGTCCAAGTTTGAAAAAGATCTACCTAATTTTAGAAGGCTAAAAGAAAACTCACCGAGTATTAAAATGGAATCTGTATTCCCTCCAGATTCGCCCACTGCATGGGCATCCATCTATACGGGAAAGAATCCCGCCCAACATGGTATTGTCTCATTTAAAGATCCATTCACTCCTGCTAAAGTCTGTGAGTATTTGGGAACAGATATATCTGGAAAAACATTTTGGGATCTGGCAGGAAATGCCGGTAAAAGAGTGTGTATCGTTTTCCCACATCTTGGCTATCCGGTGTGGCCTGTCAATGGCGTTATGGTTGGGAGAACCACTGAAGTAGATATTAGAAAATTTGATATTCAAACATACCCAGCTTCACTCTCTGACGAATATGATCTGTCAGGCTTAAAACCCATGACTTCTTATCCGCTGAAAATAGGTGACATCATAGAGCCAACCAAAAGACTTATTTTAAACGAAGTAAATTTTGGACTAAAACTCCTTAAAGATGTTGAATGGGATTTATACTTTATTTACTTCTCTTCGATAGACAATATCGAGCATCTTTTCTGGATGTATTACGATGAGAACGATCCAGAGTATCAAGAAAATAATCCATATAAGGATGTAATCCCGGAATTTTACAAATATTATGATGAACATGTAGTTGGTAAATTCATGCAATTTCTGGATTCTGATACAACCCTTATCGTTTTGAGTGATCACGGTCATGCAATGCGACCGGCGAAGGTTGTGAACGTTAATGAGGTGCTGCGGAGAAATCGATTTTTACGGTCTAAAATTAATGAAGAAAATAGCAGAGTTAACAGACATTACTTTTTAGAAGTGTTGAGAAAAAAAGTGATGAGTGCTATAAACGAATATAGAATAGTAGGAAAAACAGCATCAAAGTTTCTGAGCTGGTTCCCAAAGAGCCTGAGCATTTATACAAAAGCCACCCCCATAGATCAAAAAGAGACCACAGCATATTTATCGGACCCATCTGGAG
>JAUQYS020000247.1:0-11998 GCA_030587585.2 Candidatus Njordarchaeota archaeon | reverse complement strand
GATATACTCGGAACGATAGAGCCAGGAAAACTTGCCAGCCTCCTTATATGGGACGAAGATCCATTTTATTTTGGCTCTAAACCTATAATAGTTATTGGAGAAGGAAAAATACTATATGAGCATAAAGAATAATTTTTGGTGATTGGATGTATTTTCTAATTTTTATCGGCTCATCACTATTGGCTGGACTATTAGCAACTACGGTCGGAGGTATACCAATATTATTTGTAAAAGATAGTGTTCATAGACGCTCTTTCGATATTGCTAATGGTCTTGCAGCTGGTCTTATGCTAGCAGCATCGATATTTAGCTTATTGCTTCCAGCATTTGAATTAGGAGGGCTTTGTTCCGTTATTATAGGATTTATTGTGGGTATGCTGTTTGTTTTGTTTCTAAAGGATAGAATTCATGTGTTTTATTATAGAATATCTGGTAAGGAAAATTCTTCCGAAATTCATAGGGCATTACTAATATTTATTGCGCTTACACTTCATAATATTCCTGAAGGAATGGCTGTTGGAGTTGCTTTTGCATCTAGGAGTATGAGACTAGGTGTCAAAGTTGCTTTGGCAATAGGGATCCAAAACATTCCAGAAGGCTTTGCCGTAGCGGCACCAATGGTTGCTATGGGAAAATATTCCAAAAAGAAGGCTTTTTCATTCTCGATTTTTAGTGGGATAGTTGAACCTCTGAACGCTGTTTTAGCATATTTATTGGCATCTGCTGTTAGCGGTCTACTACCATATCTATTTGGTTTTTGTGCTGGGGCTATGATGTTTGTGGTCATAAATGAAATGATACCCGAAGCACAGCATGGCGAATATTTTGATAGGTCTACGTTGGCCATATTGATTGGGTTTCTTATAATGTTTATTTTAGATGTATCTTTATAATATAAGTCTTTATAAGGCCGCATTACCACTGAATAGATAGAAAAACGAAAAGGTGATTTTTTGTGTCGAAGATAAAAGGTTGTTATAGATCGTGAGAACTGCATTGGTTGTGGTGTTGCTCCCGCAACATGTCCCGAAGTATTTGAAATGATTAGTGATAGAAAAAATGCTGTTGTCGAGAAGTATAGAGCTAATAATGATCCTGCCATTGGGATTGTCTCTTCTGATTGAGAAGAATGTGTAAAAAAGGCAGCGGATGCCTGTCCAGTTCAAGCAATTAGTTTTGAAAAAGTAGACTAATACAGCAATAATTCAAGTTGGAAAAAATAAATTTATCTGAATATGTAAAAGATAACTCTTTTGTCTCATTTTTTTGAGATGGAATAGAGTAAGGAGTTGATGCAGTGGTATTAGACTTTGGAATACTTTTCGATGCGCTTACAGTTATTACTATTTCTGATTGTGCTGAGTTTCCAGCATTATCTATGGCGATGACCGTTATTGTATGTACGCCATCACTTAGAACAAAAGTGTGGTTATTGCTATTTGTTTTTATCCAGTTCTGGTCGTCCACGCGTACAAGGTAGTAGGCTATATTGTAATTGTCTGTTCCATTCCAAATAACTGTTACTTCACTACTACTGACAACATCGCAGTCATTAGGGGATATTATCGTGATGTTGGGATTTGTTATGTCTACGTGGATAATGATTTTGGTTGTATTGTTGTTGCCTACGAGATCTTGGACTAGTATTTCTATTGTATGTTGTCCTTCGGGTAGGTTAGCCTTATAGCTAGTAGCTCTTTCCAAATTGATCCAATTTTGATTGTCTATTCTTATGCTTGAAAATGCGGCCATATTATCACTAGTATTCCAAGATATTGTTATTGTCTCAGTAGCGATATATGTATTATTTTCGGGTTCAAGTACCTCAATATTTGGTGGTGTTCTATCGACAATAAGGAGCGTTTTAGATACATTATAATTGCCAGCCAAATCTACGGCCTGTATATAAACAGAGTGTATTCCTTCAGCCAGTGTATTCGGAATTCTTATACTTGTGTTCGTACCCACATATTTCCATGGAGTATTTCCTATTTTAACCATGTAATATGATAAACCAATATTATCCCCTCCAGTCCAAGAAATATAGATATCGCTATTGGAAGCATCAGCGATATATCTATCGGAGCCAAATTGCACGTATGGCAACGTAAAGTCTACAACGATATTTATCGAGGAAAGATTATAGTTTCCATTTATGTCAACTATCTTGATTTCGATGGTATGATTTCCTTCGTACAGCCCAGTTATCGTATAGCAAGAAACATTACCAATGTTCTCCCAAGCTCCATAATTAATTCTTATCTCGACATGATCCACGCCAGAATTATCATCGGCACTCCAACCAATAGTTACGCTACCAGAAGCACTATAAACCTCATATTCGCTAGAATCTTGATTTACTGGATCATTGAATGATACGGTGGGCGGTGCATTTACGGTTATATTTGAATTAGTGATATTAGAGGTCCCCGTTGTATCATATGCTCTCACATAAATTGTATGGTAGCCGTCCTTAATGTCATAAAATGTGTATTCGGTGGAACTTCCTACATTGATCCAAGAGTTTTCGTCAAGCCTTATCTCACAATAGTCTATTCCATCAGGATCAGAAGCACTCCAAGTAACATGTATAGCTGATGTATTAAGTGTAGTCCCATTTGTTGGCGATATAATTTCTACATTTGGAGGTGAGACTTCTGGACTATTTGGATCGAGAGGATCTGAATCATATATCACTACTTCTTCCCAATCACTAATATTGTCGCCATCAGTATCGTTATTCGTTGTATTCAGGCTATGATCTTGCTCATATAGGTCACAGAGTCCGTCTCCATCAGAATCAAAGGAACCAATTTTTCTTTCCCAATCGTAGCCAAACACATCTCGGTAATAAGTAGCAATATTCGTAGCCCATATAGCTATACCTGATTCTCTATTAGATGTCGATCTAACACCAAGTCCTGTAGATGACCAATTACTGCTACCAATTACAACAATTTTGTCGTCGATGATTATGGATTTAGCATGAAGACTTGCAAGATCAGATGGGGTATAGATTACATTGATCCCTCTATTTTCAAGAGCGACTTTTGTATCATAATCATTCGTTATGGCTAGTACAGTAACTCCCCGATTTGTGGCATTACCAAGTTCATCCAATAACGCCACTACGTGAGAGATAGTTGTTGATGCATAGGGTATATAAAGATATATAAAATGTTGAGCACGTCTGATTAATTTTTTAAGATGATAATACACTCCCTCTGGTGAAAACATTGGTAAATACTTAGGACTTGCTGTTATGTTTTTGGCATCGAACTTTGGGACATATGTACCAGTATCGCCATATGTGTCTTGGGCAGTAGTTCCTGGACTATAATCTACAGCTAGATCAAAGTCATTAATGAAGATCTCCAAGAATAGATCTACAACTTTTTTATTGTTGATAATTACTTGGAGGTCTCTGTTTCCAAAATTGTTGTTTATGGGAAAATTGACATCTTTAAGATTTCCTGTAGAGATCATTACACTTTTATTATCGATGATAACGAACTTAGCATGTGTTAATGAATATATGTCCTCATTTGCCCACTTTACTGTTGCGCCTAGTTCGTTTACCATTTTATCTGCTATATATCTTGTTTCATCATCATCTTGGCCGCCCGTATGGTTTTCTTGTATTATGGCCTTTATTGTTATGCTAGGTTTTTGTTGTTTTAGCTGATAGAGTATGTTATATATTTCGGGATGAGTAAATTGATATACCATTATGTATACAGTTTCGTTTGCGGAGAGAAGAAAATTCTCTAATGTATTGAAACCACAATCTGGAGAGCAAGATATGGTTAACTTTTCATTGTCTCCAGTGACAATATCGAAAATATCATCTACAAATTCTTTTAGTAGCCATTCAAATACTTCGAGTGCAAAAAATTTGTTATCAAAATCGAAATTTAGATAAATATAGCTAGATGTTTTCAGAAAAGATGAGCTTCCAGACGCAAAAATTCTTCCGCCATTCTGAAGGTCTATAGCTGCGAAGACCACGACTTCAGATCCGCTTAAAACTACAGTTCCTGATGAGTCTTTTGCGTAGGAATCATCATCGCCAGTACCGATAATATTAACGCTACTATTTGTTATTTTTAGTGATGTACCCGAAACTTTTACAGTGTAGGTATAGTTGTCGCTTAGTTGTCTCGCTATTTCGTTTGTTCCCCACGTGTGTATTATGGGATAATAGTTTCTATAATCATAGTTTGTGTCATCATAAACACTTACATCGTACCACTCTATGCCATAGCCGGAAGTAATATCATTATAGTATTGAGGATCAAAATATGCGTAATAGTCGCCACAAATTAATAGGGCGCCCCCATTATCAACAAAGCTTTTAATGGCGTCGATTTCTGTCTGAGTAAGACCGGTCTGGGGATTGGTAAGAATAAGAATATCATAATCAGAAAGCAAACTACCTGTAATAGAGCCATAATTAACATCTACCTCGACCCAAAAAGTTCTTTCTAGATCTCGTAAAAATTGTGATACTCGTGAGGCATTATAATATTGGCCATGACCATTATCAAACAGAACGTTAATAGAAACATTGCGTTGAAAATCTCTGGTGTATATTTTTTTAGATAATTTTGTAGGCGCTGTAGAAATATCAGTAGTATTGATTTTTTTGTTTACGGGAGGCATAAGTAGAAATAATAGAGAGGATAAAACAATGATATATAACATTATGAAGCATTTTTTCACAGTACCCACCATGATAAAACAAAAAATTAGATATAAGATGTTGTGTAATATAGATGTATTATTATAAATTCAGATGGATAATGTAACAAATTTTGTTCATTTTTAACCTTTTTAGATTGTCTAAAGGTATCTTTTATTGACCTCCTCCCCCAACGAATTGCGGGGAATCCTAAGGTTCCCCTGCGGGGATGTTTGGCCACCCTCTACCGGGCTCATATCATTGCATCGGTAGAGTGGCCTGGGGTGGGCCATCACCCCGTTAGGGCTATCCCGCCGAGAGACGGGGCTCACCCGTATCGTTTTCCTCTTTTCCGCTTCTATGTGCCCGCTTTTTCGCCATTTTTCTCTTCTGCGGGCTCATCATCCCCCCTATATTTTATGGCTTATTTTGTTTTTTTAAATTTTGCGCTCCCACCACCTAGCCCCTCGCTCTCCCTCCCAAGATCGCGATTCATCCCCAGATATAATCTGGAGGCTTTCTCGCGGTATTTTTGTAAATTGTGTCTATTTTTAGGTGTTATTTTCAGATTCAGAATGATACTTATTGCTTGTTATATCGGGCGATTAAAAATAGAATATTATGTCTATATTTGTTGGTGGTTATCGATGCCGATCGGTGTTGTTGTTGGAGGATTCTTTGGTGATGAAGGAAAAGGTAGCGTGGTTGGTTATCTAGCATTGAAGGATAAACCAGAGATATGTGTGCGTGGTGGTGTTGGCCCCAACGCCGGCCATACGGTGCTATACAATGGAAAAGAATATAAGTTGAGACAGATTCCTTCAGGACTAATTTACGAAAAATGTAGACTCCTAATAGGCCCCGGCGTATTAGTGAATCCTGATGTTCTTTTCGATGAAATAAAAAAATATAGTGTTGATCCTTCACGCGTAGGGATAGACAAACATACTGGCATAATAAGATCTCAGCATATAGAGAGAGAAAAAAAATCTAAGCATCTTAAAGAGGAAATTCAGAGCACTCTTACTGGTTGTGGAGAAGCTAATGTTGATAGGGTTAGAAGAATATTATCCCTAGCTAAGGACATAGATTCTCTAGCCGAATATATTGTTGATGTTCCAGAAGAAATATGGAGAGCTATCGATCAGAATAAACTTGTCCTTATTGAGGGTACCCAAGGAACATTTTTGTCGTTATATCATGGTACTTATCCATTCGTAACGTCCAAAGATGTCTGTGCTAGTGCGATTTGCAGTGATGTTGGTGTTGGGCCTAAAGATGTTGATGATGTGATTGTTGTGTTTAAGGCATATGTTACTAGAGTTGGAGCGGGCCCTCTGCTTGGTGAGCTCTCGAAAGAAGAAATAGAGGAACGAGGGTGGACTGAGTATGGTACAGTTACGGGTAGGCTCCGTAGAGCTGCTCCATTTAGTTTTGATCTAGCTAGGCGTGCAATAAAACTAAACAGTGCTACACAAATCGCTATAACTAAGCTTGATGTTGTTTTTCCAGAAACGGCGGGTGTGCGTAAGTGGGATAAGCTTAGTGATAGAGCGAAGAAATTTATTCTCGAGATAGAGGATACATTGGGTGTTCCTGTAACTATAATACGGACTGGTAAAGAAGTACTAGATGTTATCGATCGCAGATAGGTGAAAGAAATCGACAAAAAAAGCGCGATACATCCAATAGACTATCGATATGGATCCGAAGAAATCAGAAAAATTTTTTCTGTAGAAAAATTCTACAAGACGATGGCATACATAGAATATGTTGTTATAATGAAACAGGAAAAATATGGTATTATTCCTAAGGGCGTGTCGGATGCATTAAAAAAAGTAATAGAAACATTGAACGTTCTTGATATTTTTGAAGAAGAAAAGAGAACCAAACATGATATTATGGCGCTGATAAATGTTTTGGCAAGAAAATTAGGTAGATATGGAGAATACTTACATATCGGCTTAACGTCAGCAGATCTAAGAGACACAGCAAAAGTTTTGATAATAAGGGAATCCCTAACGATTATTGAGGAAAAAGTTATAAGACTCATAAAAATATTGTTGGATCTAGCCAAGAGATATATCGACCTTCCTTGTGTCGCGCGCACACATGGCATGCATGCTACTATATATTTGTTTGGAAGAAAATTTGTCATATTTGCGGACGAATTTATGAGGCACTTTGAGAGGCTACAAGAATGCAAAAAAAGAATCTATGTGGGAAAAATCAGTGGGTCTGTTGGTATTCATAGTGGGTTAGGGGAGATTGGCGAAAAAATAGAAAAAGAAGTATTAGACGAGCTTGGTCTTAAAGTTGATATAAACGCGACCCAGATTTTATCAAGAGACCGCTTCGCAGAGATCTTCTTTATTCTCACGTTAATATCTACAAGTCTCGATAAACTTGCAACAGAAATAAGAAACCTTCAACGTACAGAGATCGGAGAGCTAGAGGAAGAATTTGGGAAGACCCAGATAGGATCAACAGCTATGCCCCACAAAAAGAACCCTATTAGTGCTGAAAATATTTGCAGTCTTGCGAGAGTACTAAGAGGCTTGCTGTTAACATCGCTTGAAAATATCGTACTATGGCACGAAAGAGACCTAACAAATAGCGGATCAGAAAGGATATTACTACCAGAATTTTTTGTTATTCTGGATGAACAACTAGCAAAGATGATAAATATTCTAAGCAGAATAAGCATAAACAAAAAGAAAATTATAAGAAACATAGAAATGACACAAGGAATGATCTTTTCTGATATACTAGTAACTAAACTAGCACTAAGGGGACTGGGAAGACAGAGAGCCCATGAACTCATAAGATTAATCTCCATGGAATGCTATGAGAAAAACAAAGATTTCATAACCACCATAAAAGAAAATCCAGAAATAAAAAAGTATTTGTCGGAAACCGAAATAGAAGAAATATTTGAACCAAATAAACATCTATCGGTCGCAAAGAAAAGAACTCTGGAAACTATCAAAAAAATTGAGGAAAAAATAGAAAATAGATCATAACGTGGCGACAGATTTCTTAATTTCTTCTACAATAGGGATTGACACCGCCCCCTCGATTGCATTTCCAATAGCCCATGGTATAACCATCCAGAAGAAAACGTACCCCATACTGTAGCTGATTCTATAGAAGAAGGGTAGAAATACTACATATAATGTATATTGCATCGTAAAACCTCTCATAAAACCTATTATGAATCCATCTATGAACTTTAGTAGGAAGAAAGATCTCATTTTTTCTAGATCTTCTAGTGGTATTTTTCTCTTGAAAAATGATACTTTATCGGTCAGTATTGCGTCTCCCCGTATGAGTATCCATATATCTGGCACAAGGCCCTCAGCTATTGGATAGCTCCACCACGCCGGGTTGAAGCTATAGAATCCCATAATCTGACTGGATAAATTATACACGAATAATGTGAGACTAACGGTACCAGGTTTCTTTATCAGAGCAACAGCCGTTATTAGCAATAATATATATGGGAAATCACCAACAGCAAAATTATATGTTAGAGGGATTCTATTCAATATAGGGAAGAACAATAAGCGACCAATAATGTGTACCCATATTGCCTGCATCGCGGAAATAATAGCTATTGTAACTAGGTCTGTTGTTGAAAACATTCTGAAGAAACCAATATAACCAGCAACAATCAGTAGAACAAATCCCGCAGCGACAAGTCCAGTAATTATCAAGTAATTTAATATTGGTGGCGGCACAACATTTATTATTTTAGGAAATGGACCATAAATTATAGGTTCAGTCTCATTAGGCAGATACGTCTTAATAATTATATTGAGCTTAATAGACACCTTATCAACTCCATCTGGTAGTTCTTCTGGAGCGCTTAATCTCCATCTAATATCGTAAGCAGCATCCTTTTGAACAGCCGACAAATTGAAAAATACCATTCTCATATTCTGATAAGTTACGAATGTTGGTGTGGCATTTACTTCATGAGAAGACCCATCTGGATCAACCCTATATGCCTGAGCATCAGGCTTATCGCCAGATTCTCGAGGAGAAAAGGTTATGTCGTATCCTTCTGGATAAATACATTCGCCCTCTACATCACCATAGACCTCTATTTTGGATATATTCATTTTTGCTATTATATACAGCCTTACAGTAAACGATTCTCTACCAACAATAACTTCTCCATCCTTATGGGGTCTTGGAGGCGGATTATATGGGGCCGTTATCACAGGCTGTTCTATTATTTCACTTGCTTCTTGCGAGTAGACATATTGAGTAATAGTATAAGCAAAAGCCCCCCAGAATAGAAGAAGCAAAAAAATCATAGCCCCATAGTCGGGTTTCTTGATCAGAGATATAGGTCTTCGCATTGTAGGTTTCACCTTAATAAAAATCCCAAAAAAATGAACAAAATAAGGTTTATAATAGAGCCAGAAAAATAATACGCTTCGTGCCTTTTACTTCTTGCATATTTTCTTTATTTTTTGTTAATTTTTAAAAAAAGAACACAAAAAGAGTTTTATAAAAAATTTAATCACAATATAATAGTAACGTACCATATTACTAACAGGTGAAAAAAATGAAAACAATTTGTCTTGTTTTAATTATCATCGTTTCTTTTTTTCCCCAGCCCTTCATGACACAAAATGCATTGAGTCTTGAAACAAATCAAAATAACGGATCATACATAGCTTATCATTCTTCTACTGCTATTGCGACAAGCACGTACAATAATAGAAGAAATGGCCTGAAATTTGATATTCTCTACACGAATTATTCTAGACTAGAGCCACCGTGGGTTTCGGATTTTAATTTTTCGTATTATGTATTTTGGGCAAATCGAAATATAACTGATGGATGGGTCGAAGGCACTACGGCATACAACAAGACAATAAATATAACATATCCAGACATTTATATTACACTCAATAATGTTACTAAATCTTTATATACTCAACTTGGAAGATCGGAAGGAACCGTACTTAGAAGGTTTTCGATGTCTTGTGAGCTCGCATATATTAACATATCTTATCTTAATGAAGCTGAATCTCGATTTAATGAGATATACAATTTATATTTAAATACTACTACTGGCTTTCCTAAAAATGGCCCAACAGATACGAGAACTAATCTCCTTGATTGGTGGACAGGTCTCTACTTTTTATACAATCTAACAAACAATAACACGTACTATTATTGGCTTAAAAAAAGTATAGATACATACATTAGTCTTTGCAATGAGACTATGTTTCTGTCTGGAGATAAAATAGAATCGGATGGGACGATAATAAACAATCCTTCGACTTATGATGGATATCATAATATTGGTTGGAGCGCGCATTATTTCTTCACACTTGTTCGAATAATGCAAAGACTGCCAGGGATAGTAAATGAAACACAAAAGTACTATTTGGCTGACTCTATAAGACGTACACTAGATCTAATATATTGTAATTACTCTTGGGGATACTTCTACTATGAATTTTATGCCCCATTAACTGGCGAAGTAGATAATTACTATTCAACTCCCAGAGATGTTTTTGCCGCATCTGTAGCAATTTTTGATTGGGCAAGAAAAATTCTTAACAATGCCACGTTTGACGAGATGGTTGATAATTGTACAATGTCGCTAGATGCTTATTGGAGAGAGGGATATCACTTCAAGTGGAGAGAAGATGATACAGATCTCGGTAGCTATGATAGCTTCGTAGCTTGGGCATACAATCTTCTAGGGGCTAATGCGACAAGAAGTAGAATGCATATGCTATTATCGTTGCTTGTAGGAGTTGCTGGGCCCGAAATTTTCTATAAAACGTATGATCTTCCAGATATATCTGCATCCCATGTTAGCTGGTCTGGTTATTGGAGCTGGAGCTCAGGGATTACGAAGTTTGTTTTATCGCGGGCTATTGGTTCTTATAGATACGCCAAAAATCTTATTCCTTATCCCTATCCGTATATAAGCCATTATCTAAACTCTATATTATCCAAGTGCTTTGTGAGTGATGGATTAAGAATAAAGTATTCGAGTACTTGGGAATATGGCGTTGCTAGAGGCATAGGTATCGAGGATGAGGTTTTCTCTTTGTATAATCTAAGGCTATATAATGATACTATGCATGCAGCCTCCGGCATAATTTCCTCCTTCAGATTTTCAAATTTATCGACGGATAACATTATTTTAGTATATGACTTGTATCTGCCCGACGGACTTTCTATGATTTACCTGCCAGGAGTACATAATGTAAGTATAGAGTTTTATGGTAATAATAGTCCTATTCGATATGTATCTTTTGTGGACGATGTTATAGCGTTTTATTCGTTGTCGGAACAAAGAGTTAGTCTCTGTATATATGTGAATGCGGGAAAAAGTTATAGCTATAGAGAGGATATAGATGGTGATTTGTTACCTGATGCTTTTGAGGTGCTTTATGGCGTTACTAATATGAATGACGATTTAGACAACGATGGGCTTCCTAATGATTGGGAAGCGATTTTCTATTCAGACCCATTTGATAATGATACTGATAACGATAATATTAGTGATTTGGAAGAATTTTACTATACCACGAATTTGCTTTTACCAGATTCTGACTACGATGGTATTTATGATAGTCAAGAGATTTCTTGGGGCTATAATCCTCTCAATCGACATACGATCTCTTGGAAATATACTGATTATTTATATGGTATCGTCTTAGCGAATAAATCTGGCGGGTTTAACTGGACTGAATATTATGCGAGTCTCGACACTGATAATGACGCGATAACTAACATGGAAGAATATGATCTAGAGTATAATCCATATGATCCTGTAAATAAGTACTTCAATATTATAAGCCCAGTATGGGGACAAAAATTTGAAGGAAAGTCTGATATTTATGTAGAATGGGATTACTCTGGTATGTATATAGAGTACTTTAACATTTACCTAAACGGCACGTTCATGCAATCGACCACATCTAACGATACGATACTTACTAATATTGGTGACGGTATATGGAATGTAACTGTAGCGGGTTTTGCGCATGCATCGATGGTTGCATCTGACTGTGTCATTATCTATGTATACCCAAAGCTATGTGTATTGTCTCCAGAAAATGATTCTTATTTAAGTGGCGTTGTTGATATTCAATTTGATGTATCATCAGAAAATATTTCTAAAGTTATTGTATATCTAAATGCAACAAATTCTGATTATCTCCTCTATGAGAGCGATACAAATAACACTCATTTCTTTGAATTGAATACATCCGAATATTCTGACGGTCAATATACTTTCACTTTCTTTGCAAACAATACATATTCTTTGGGTTCTTA
>JAUQYS020000223.1:0-1711 GCA_030587585.2 Candidatus Njordarchaeota archaeon | reverse complement strand
GTCGGTATAACGGTTGGTATTCGGACTGGAGAGAAGAAAAGATTGAGAGGAAAAGTGCTTGTCACCACTCCCGAGAGCTTAAGTGTACTAGTGTTTGGCAAGAATAAGGATCTACTTAGCGATGTTAGGTTTGTCATCATTGATGAGGTACATAATAGTATTTATAGTGATCGTGGTATATATCTCAGTATCGTTCTGGAGTTTCTCTATGAGTTTCTTGACAAAAAACCGCAGCTTGTAGGTCTGAGCGCTACGATTCCCGAGTCTGATAGGAAGTATGTGATTGACTTTATTAATGCTGAGGGATTCATAGAGATAAAAACAAAGAAGCACCCATATTTAATAGTTTCTGAGGCTCTTGATTTTCAAAATAATGAAAAAGCTATTTGTGAAACAGTCGCTATGATATACAATGTAGATTTAGGAAAATACGGTATTAGCGGTGAGATGTTTCCTTCAATAATTTTTGCTAATTCTAGGAGGTTCACTGAATATTTGGCAATGCTTTTTACTTTATGCATTAAGGGAAAATTTGGAGTTATTCATAGTGACGTAAAGAAAAGATTTAGGGAACAGTATATAAACGAATTCGAGGACGGAGAATTAACGGGAATCGTAGCAACACAAGCTCTAGGGGAGGGAGTAGATTTTACCGTAGCGAAGGGAGTAATTCAGATAGCGTCCCCTGGGCATCCAGTATATTTGAGGCAAAGAATTGGAAGAGCCAGACATAGACCTGGAGAAATTCCAGTAGCTGGGGTAGTTTCCTTATCTTCTATCGATCTCTTAGAAAATTTGGCCATAATAGGAATTTTGCTGTCTGATATAGATCTTGGCTTCATTAAAGCGACAAATAGTATTTCGGCAGTCGCTAAAACGATCGTTAATGCTTTGTCATCCAGTTTTTCTTTTTCTTCGAACAAGGAAAAGATTATTAATATTATTTGCCGCTCAAGATTAATAACGGACAAAGATTTACCTATTAGAGTTTTTGAAGCGCTTGAGAAAGACGGAATAATAATAAAAAGTGAAGGTATGGGATATAAGATCAATAGAAGAAAATGGTACAATCTTTATAGGAGATCAAAGGATGAAAAACCTGGCGCTATTATTGAGAGAGTAAGACGCAATTTCTATACTGTGATTCCTTTTCATAGTAAATACGAGGTGGTCATAGTTGGAAAATGGATAAAGATAGGTAATCTAGATCCAGAATTCGTGAGCACTCGGGTTAGGCCCCTAATGACATTTCAGCTTGCAGGAAGAGATCTCAGAGTGATAAAAATAGATCATTTCAATATGAAGATATATGTAGAGGAGATAGAAAAATCAGAAAAAACAGTACCATTTTGGTTGAGTCCTCCTATAGTGAGAATAAGAGAGTTAGCCCAAAAAATGCTTGATAAGGATTTTTTGGAGGAAACATACAACAGAAAAGAACTTATTTGTCTAGGGACTCATGTCGAGAGATATATTAAGGAGCTTTTCAGCGAAATAACTATAATAGAAAATAGCTTAAAGAAAGGGGTTCCGATAGTTGTCTGCGATAGAGATGAGGGTTTTTCGATTACGGTATTTTATCCGGCTGGCGAAGGAGGAAGTAGATATGCCGCATATGCGGTCTCGAAATATTTTCAAGATGTTTATGGGCCTTGGAGACAACCCGATCTTAAGATATCTCCGATATCCTTTACTCTAGTATGGAAGATGA
>JAUQYS020000216.1:0-3992 GCA_030587585.2 Candidatus Njordarchaeota archaeon | reverse complement strand
TCCTAAAGAAATACAAGTATAGAATCTGATTTTTGCCCATTTTATTTTTTGGTTGAAACACTACGACTTTTTGTTATACTAGAGGATTTGTTCCCCAGATATAATCTGGAAGCAAACGAAAAACAGAAATCTATACCCTCTCCATAGCCCCCTAGTAAGCGATACTGACTCTGATGGTATCCCAGATGGCTGAGAGATCCAACATTTTCAGACTAATTCGCTGTGTGTTGAGATGATATCTACTTTATGCTTCATGTTCTTCCGCTAGAAGCTTGTTATGAGAGCAAAATATTATGTGTTCTTCTGTTTTCTTTATGGTGGTTTTTGAGGGCTCCAGATTTATTATTTCTACTTCTGGGTCTATCAATATTTTGATATTGGATATCCAGATTAGTGGTGATATGTCAAGGGTCTCTATTTTGTTTCCAGTCAAGTCTATTTTTTGCAATTTTTTCAGGGTGTGAGAGGTCTATTTCTTTGAATTATATATTGCAGATTTTTTATTTTTTTGAGAGGTAGATCATCATGGAAATCGATGAAAATCTTATTGCTCCATGCGGTCTCTATTGTGGATGGTGCCCATTTTATGTGTTTAAACCCAAAGAATATGCATGTTCTGGATGCTGGCGGCGTGATGAATGCAAAATTAGGGACTGCGCGGCCTCTAAGGGTCTTAGGCTCTGCACTTTTTGTGATGATTTCCCTTGCAATAAACTCTATAGAATGTATGAAAACATGAACAAATTTTTTGATGACATCAAAAAAATACTACGAAAAAGAAAGTAAATAACATCGTGCTCGTCTATCATTAGAAGCCCAAGCTTTTTAATAGTATTCTAAAGCTTTCTAAGATCTCGTTTGCTTTATTCAATATTTTTGATAGCTCTGCATAGAAAGCCATATTGTTATTTTGGATATCATAGAACATTTTTTGTATTGTTTCATCAGCCTTTTTTATTATAATGCTCGAGAATTTTTCCGAAGCGTTTACATGTTTTATTTCTATGCTTTTATGTAGATCATAATCAGATATGTTTCTAAGAGTACGTAAAGAATATAATAATTCAGCTAAAAATTTATTTTTTAGAGAGATGAGAAGTATGAAAAATCTATGTGGATTTCTACTTTCGTTATCGTGTATGAAGTTGTAGAGGCCTATATTTTTGCTTTTGATTTCATTCAGTCTTCCTATAAATATTATTCTTATCTTCAGAAATGCTGCATAGTAATATCTACTTATTGCTGTTCTGTAGGCAGCTTCGTCCTCAAAATTTTGTATAATCTTATTTGCAATATCAAAAAATTTTTCAGGTTTTATCAAATGTTATCCCTTCGATAGAGTTTTCATCAGGAAATTAGCTAGATATTCTAATTCTTCCTTACTAGCTGTTAGCAATATTTTTCGTATTTCATTGTTTTGATTGACAGTATAAAAAACAATAGTATAGCCATCAAGATTTTTTTCCTTTAACGAAATTCTCTTTACATCAACATCAATTATTTTCTCAAACGGAATCTGTGTATAGAATATATACTTATTAAATAGATCTAATTCCTCTATTAAATTTTTTTTATTATGTGTCAAAGTTTGCTAATCGAAATGTTGTTTAGGAATCTTGTAAATATAGGAAGCCATAAATTTCTAATGTACAGTAATAAAAAAATAATTTATTCTATGGATTGTTTTTTCTTTTTCCGTAAAAGTAGCGCTATGGTTATTATGATGAGTGCCCCTATAACAAGGGTAGCGGTTATGATTGATGATAATATCTGAGGTATTAGGATTGTTGTTTCGGTTGTTGTGCTCCTGATTGTGTAGCTATTTATATCGCTTATGGCATAGTTTCCATAAATATCATAAACGTAGACTTTATATTTTATCGTTGTTCCTGCAGGATAGGCTGGTATTATTGCTTCGTAGAGATGAGTCGTGTTGTTATATGTCATTGTTATGTTGTGCCACTGATGTCCCTCATAGTAGCTGAGGATTACGTCCGCTATAGCGCTGTCGTCCTCGGCGCTTACTAATATTTTAACAGAGTCACTTTCTGTTGGTTCTTCGATGCTTCTTGTGATGTTGTGTATTATTGGTGGATTAAGTTCTATTACTGTATAGTGATATGTTGTGCTTTTTGCGGAGTTTCCATATATATCGATTGCATATACACAGTACTCTACACGTGTTCCTGCGGGTAGTTTTGGTATTGTGGCTACATAGTAAGCTGTGGTTGAATTATAAATCATTGAGACATTTATCCAGTCGCTACCATTATAGTAGCAGAGGATGACTTCCGATATTTCGCTATTATCAGAAATATTAGCCATAATGATAACCGTGTCATTATCACTCGGTCTTTCGATACTTCTTGAAACACTAAATATTGTGGGAGGACTAAGATCAATTATAGTGTACTCATACTCGTCACTGATAACATAATTATCATAAATGTCACTAACATAGACCTTATATCTTATAGTTGTTCCTGCTTTATGCGGCGGGATTGTGGCCTCATAGTAGCCAGATTCAGTATTGTAGGACATAGTAACATTAGTCCAAGAGTTTCCGTCAAAATAACTAAGGATAACTTCTGATATTCCGCTATCGTCAGTAGCATTTACAATAATTTTGACCGAATCTGTATCTGTGGGCGTCTCAATAAGTCTCTGTACATCATATATTGTTGGGGGTGTAAGCTCTATGATGGTGTATTCATATATATCACTAGTCGCCCAATTTTCGTAAACATCAGCAGCATAAATCATGTACTTTATTACCGTTCCAGCAGGATATGGAGGTATCGTAGCTTCATAAAGACCAGTCGATATGTTGTATGTCATAGTCACATTGATCCAGGATGTTCCATTGTAGTAGCTGAGAATAGCTTCAGAAACATCATTCTCATCGGTTATGTTCGCAAAAATTTTAACAGTATCAGTGTTTAGGGGAGTCTCTATTGATCGCTCAACAGACAGTATTTCTGGTGGGTTTTCTTCGATAATCGTATAGTTATATGTATCACTTACCGCCCAATTTTGATAGGTATCACATGCATATATTTTATAGAATATCTGAGTCCCGGCTGGATATGCTGGGATCGTTGCATTATAATATCCTGTGGCAGAATCATATATCATAGTTTTGTTTATCCATTTTAATCCATCATTGTAGCTTAGGATTACGTCAGATATACCGCTTGTGTCGTTAACATCAACTAATATTGTTACGGATTCATTGTCCGCTGGGTGTTCTGGCTGTCTTAAGATCTCATAAAATGTTGGAGGCCACATATCCTCTTTTATTTCATATCTGAATATACTCATATTCCAATAATTCAAAACATTACGTGCATAGATCTTGACCGTTATATTGGTTCCAAGATCCGATGGCGGAATTGTTGCTTCATAGTATCCGGACGAGGAGTTATACGTCATCGTTAGATATGCCCAGCTACCATTATAGTATCTTAAAATAACGCTCTCTATTCCGTAAGGATCACTCATTTTTACTTGGATTCTCATGCTTCTATCGCTAAGTGGTGTTTTTATTATTTCGTCGAACTTGGGGGTACTTACGACTGGATTAACCAATGAATAGTTATCATATTTATCGTCATATACGTTATACGGGTTGTCCCATCTGCCATCACTGTCGGAGTCTATGTCCACGTAATTATCCCAATAGTTACCAATGAATCCGTCATCAAACTCGCCCGAATCAGCTATTACGTGTCTATAATTCCCTATGAAATTATTTAGATATATTTTGCATTTTTGGGATTTATATGGATATATACCGCTTGTGGAAAGGTAAGGATGACCATTATATGTTATATTGTTTTTTAAAATTGTTGAGTTTGCAGACATGGCTAGTGTTATTGCTCTGAGTTTGTTTTTAGTTAATACATTGTTCGTAATATTGTTGTATGGACTTATGTATAGGTATATGCCTGTTAACGGTGAGTACTCAATAAGATTGTTTGCGATGTTGTTGT
>JAUQYS020000200.1:0-1628 GCA_030587585.2 Candidatus Njordarchaeota archaeon | reverse complement strand
TCAACCTCTTTATAATTCGAGATGATATGGCTTTAGCGTTTGGGGTTTCTGGATGTATAAAATTAAGGCACCAAATTTGTCTCTAAAAGATCTGCTAGTCAAAATAAAAGACTTGGCGGAGATTCAACTAGATCTAGCGTATACATCCGTGATATATGAGGACAGAGAAGCAGCAGAACAAGCAATAAAATTAGAGGATAAAATAACGGAGTATCTCGGATACGCGATCATACGGGCAGTAATGGCTGGAAAGGACATAGAGCTTGCTGAAAAATTACTAGCTTTGATAAGATTTGCGGGAGCCCTAGAAATAATATCAAATGCTGCAGCGGATATAGCTAGACTAACAATTGAAAATGTATCTTTGGGGGCGTTTAGAGATCTTTTAATGCAAGCTGATGAGGTTACAATACGAGCTAGGGTGCGGAGAAAAGAGGCTGAAGGAAAATCTGTTGAGGAAATAGAAAATATAACGGGGATGAGAATTGTAGCCATTAAAAGACGCAAAAA
Source organism: Candidatus Njordarchaeota archaeon (assembly GCA_030587585.2). Lineage (GTDB taxonomy): Archaea > Asgardarchaeota > Njordarchaeia > Njordarchaeales > Panguiarchaeaceae > Panguiarchaeum. Next base: position 1,118 of record JAUQYS020000200.1, on the reverse strand, counting down.
GTGGATTCTTAATCCACCGTCCGAGCTCAAAGTCTGGAGGGAAGATATAGTTTATCTTAGTGGACCTGAAGAGCGAATTAATTGCGCTTTAGTCTTTATTTCGGGGGAAGAGAGATCTAGAGGTGCTATAAACATATCCGAGCACATGAAAAACTTTTTTGATTTTCTCATTTCGATGAAATATATTGCCGAGACAAGTTTGGCTCTTAGTTACTATGCTTTACTGACGGGTGATAAATCATTAGCAAAAGAAGTAGAACATCTTGAACAATGGGTAGACTATATGCGGGACATACTAGATGTTTATACTCTAAAGATGAGTAGGCATTTCGATGAGGTAGATGCGCTTCGTGGATTCTTTAGACTTATCGATGCGACTGAAGAAATAACAGATGCTGCTTATAGGTTATCCCAGATAGTCTTGAAGGGAATAGATGTGTCTCCTATTTTTCAAATAATCCTAGATGAATCAGATGAGAAGTTAATATCACTCGAGATAGCATCGGGTTCTCCAATGGCTGGAAAAACTATAGGAGAGATAGACTTCGAAAAAAATTTTGGGTTATTTTTATTGGGAATACGGCGAGGGAAAACATGGTATTTTAGTCCTGAGGACACAGCTAAGCTGTATCCAGGGGACGTACTTATACTAAGAGGTTCAAAGTCAGCCCTAGAAAAATTTTTGTCACAAATGATACCAAATAGTAGCAGTAATGAATAAATTATTTGGTTGTTTGGTTTAGTGGATATATTACGAATTGTCCCGTCATAACGGATTTCATAAACGTTTTTTTCGTTTTTGTTTCAAAAAGATTTGGGTAGAGTTCTATTATTTCACATATTTGAGGCGATAATTTGATAATTTCTATGTTTTCATAGCGTTCATTTTTAATAGCTGATAGCCATAAATTTAATAACTCTGTAGGGCAGTCAATACTGATCTTCTTTTCAATGATTAATTCGGATAAGGCCTTCTTTATTTTGGTTGTAGGTACATGTAGCTTATTAGATAGCGATAATATAAAGGTATCGAGTCTGCATGCCCCGCGTGTTAGTATTTCACGTAACACTATGCTCTTAAGATCGGTATTTGACTCAAAGATTTTGATTTTTCTTTC
>JAUQYS020000232.1:0-4287 GCA_030587585.2 Candidatus Njordarchaeota archaeon | reverse complement strand
GACTTTGATGATACTATTTTCATGTTCTAGCTTCGAGCCTACAAGATCGTAGTCGCAAATTGCTAGTAGTATTCCATACATCGTTTTGTATGTCTTGGCGCAAAACATAGCGAGCACATGAATATTCTAGAATAATTATTTGAAATTGAGTAAATATTAATCTTAATACATAGTAAAAACTGGTTGATAATCTTGGAGGAGAACCAAAAAGAATTAATCGTAGCGGTTCATTCGGAGGATATCGACGGGATCGCGTCGGCAGCATTGATTTTGAGAAAGTTTTCTAATGCACAGATAATCTTTATGAAACCCAATGAAATAAGAAGAACATCCATGAGCTTTGACATAGTTATTGATTTACCCAAACCAAGAAATTGTAGGATAAACATAGATCATCATAAGTCAAACTTTGAGTATCTTATAAAAAATAGAAGGATAGGAGAGGATGATCTAGTGGATCCGAATGCGCCATCCGCAGCGTGTCTTGTCGCGAAATACTATAATCTAACCGATAAAATTTCGAAAGAAATAGTCGACATGGCTAATAAGGCCGATAAGGGTGAACATGACCGTAAATTGATGCTATTGGACCTCATAATAAAATGCAATGTTATGAATCAAACAAAACTTTATTGGCTATCAGATAAGCTTTCTAAACTTGGAAAGAAAATATTCAAAGACAATGAATTTAAACGCGAGATCGAAAAATTGAGGCCGATTAGAAAAAAAATAAATGAGACTGAAGTAGTCGTGGAAAAATTGTTGAGGTCGAATATTAAAGCCGTAGTTTTTGATTGTATGAGAATTCCATATGCAGTAGCTAGAGTCCCACCAACAATCTTTACTAAGCGAGGTGGGTACGTAGCTCTGAGTTATTATATGGAACCAGATTCAGGTAAAATTAAGATATCTATTCGTGTTGGAGATTACGATTTTAGAGCCGATATTTTTGCGGAGAGATTTGGAGGTGGAGGGCACGAGAAAGCTGCTGGTCTTACAGTGAGAGGAGAAGCAGAACTAGCAATTATAATAAAAAAGTTTATAGATTCTATGCGGCTTAAACCTGTAGCTTTTGTTAGTTTTTAGTGTCGTCACCGTTTTTTATATACAAAGTTCTGTAGAGTTATTATTTCTTTCTCTGTTAAGTTATAGATCTCAAATATCGTTTCGTTTAAGTCTTTTAGTAGGAATCCTATTTCGCTTTCCAGCTGATTTTTATAAGACTTATCGGCATTTTCTTGCAATGATAAATATTTAGATGTTAGAACTGAGATTTCCTTGGAGAGATTGATTACTTTATTTATTACATCCGAAGACGAGGTTCTTATGGGCAAAATATTTATGTATGGTGGCATATATGAAAACCAGCGGCCTTTTTTCGGCCGGCGGGTTCTTTTTGATAGTCGTGGTGAATATTGTTTGAAGAAAAATTCTAGAACCTCAGAATTTAATAGCCCTAAAATGTACCATAATCCTTGTTCGGTGGATTTAAAGCGTTTCCAAAAATCATTGAATATTTCTAAGAAAGCCTCGATATTTATTTTGGGTTCGTTAATTTTGTTCCAATTCTTAGCGTATTCGGATAATTCCTCTTCGGATAGCCACTTGCGGATCATTACAGTAGAATCCAAAACATAGAACTTTCCATCATAATCTAAAGCAAAACTTGGGTATCTAGCAAATAATGGACTTAGGATTTTAGCTAATTCAAAAATTTTTGGGTCTAGGGGGTCTTCTAGTTCCCACCATTCTTTTTTCCAAGTAAACACAGCGGATCTGCGTTCTAATATGATCCTATGTTTCTCAAGCCAAGTCATAGTGTTTGGAAATTTGTCTGCAAAATTAGGGACATGTCTTGCAGATGCGTATATGACATAGAAGCCGTTCCAGATATATCCAAAAGGTCGTATATCTCTTCCACGTATCGCTGGTCTAAGTGCGTCTCTTTCTATGTTGTATTCCTCGATTATATCTTCGGGGACAATAAAAACATAAAGAGCTCCCGTCCAAAGTCCTCGGTGAACACCACAAATATTATCTAATCTTATCGAATTTTGCTTTATTTTTTTCCAAAGCTCTTTATATTTCTCCTTTACAATTGGTTGTTTAAAAGCCTGTATTTTTGTCCAAGAGTATTTTATTTCCATAAAAATCACATTTTTCTATGTTCTATAGCAATCCTATACTTTATTGTTTCTTTATAATTGAGCTGTCAATGAATAAAAAGAGTGTGATTATAAAAGTAGTAACACCAAGCACAACAGACAATAATATTGCGGTTAAGATAAAAGGCATTATTAGGACATGTCCCCAGCTTAACGCGACTATTGCTGAAGCTGTTATTGTATTTAATAAAAAGTGAATGTTTATTGACACCAAAATATTATATCTTATCGCTATGAACCCCATAACTATCCCAGCAATCATTGCTGCTAAAACAGCACCAATACCGTATATCAGATGGAAAAATCCAAACAGTGCAGAGGATATAATAATGAAAGTAAAGTCAGAACGACGAACAGCGTTTTTACCTTTGAATACAATCATGGGATCCTTTGATATTATAGCTATTGGTAAAACAATAAGTAGAAATCTAAAGAAGAATTCCTCATAGATAGGTGCCCAAAGAATTATAGCTGGAACAAGCTCTATAGTCGGCTGTATAGGCATTGATGGTGGCAAAATCAAAGAAAGAATAACATTGAAGCTAAGAAGCATTAGAACGTAGCCAGGAACATGTGGATAAGTGTCATTTGGTGTTTGTAGAGAAATCTTTAATATCATAAAAGTCGATAATAACAAAATTGAGATAAATATAGCATTGATTAGTGCAGATAAAATTGGCTCCGTGATCAATATTATGAGAAGTGGCAAATAGAAAATAAAAGCAGAAGAGGACTCAAGAAGATATGCACAAAAGGCTATAGAATAAAATCCTAGAAATACCAAAATAAGATACGAAAAAATGTTTAGTATTTTAGAGGCTCTTAATATTTTTTCTCTCATTTTAGGGTGCCTCAGATGTATCATAGAGATTTTGTAGATGGATTGATTGTGTTGAGGGTAAAAAATCTAAAAAATGTGTTGCGATTTGCTCGTTTTTATGCTGAAAAATTTTCAAAAAAAATAAACTTATATGCATCGGGCGATAAGATATATTTTGTGTTTAGAAGGAAAATTATAGGTAAGGTCGTAGGTATTTCATTAGTAGCAAAATCAACTAGGTTATCAAGAAATCGAGAGATAACATATTTTCCATATAGAGATAGAATTATCTTGGATGAGGAGCGGAGAAAAGGTGGATGGAACGTCAGAGTTTTTAGATTGGAAGAAGATCCTGTATATGATTTTTCGAGAAAAGAAATATTAAGTCTTAGAAATGGTACTAAAAATAAATTTGATATAATAGGACTTGTTAATGTTCATGATGTTGATGACATCGTAGATTATGCCTTTCTCGCGAAAGATCCTTTGATAATCTTGGATGAACAAAAATTCTTCCTTACCGGACTGCTTTCTAGGATGTTTTCTAGCATAGATCCAAAAGTATTTTTGCTGGTAACCGAGGCAAATGTGGATGTAAAGGGTTTTAAATTTGTTGATGTAACTAGAGAGAAAAAGTTCGTGAAAAAGATTTCTCTAGATACGTTTAGATATGTTCCAATAATTAGTGTAAAAGAGATTTTGATCTATGAGTAATATGCGTCTGAAAGAATTGGAAATAACATTGTCTAATCTACTGGATTTAGACAAGCCTAAGCCGCATTTGGAGCAGTGGACGACGCCCCCAAGAATTGCTGCAGAAGTACTTTTATACGCTTATAACAACGGCGATATAGAAAATAAGATATGTTGTGATTTTGGTTGCGGAAATGGTATTTTTTCGATAGGTCTAGCACTACTTGGCGCACAAAAGGTTGTTGGAATTGATATAGATAATGATGCACTAAGAATAGCTATGAATAATAAACAGGCATTGGAAAATATTTATGGTTCTCTGAATGTGGAGTTTATCCTTGCGGATGTAAGGAGTATTGATATTCGATGCGATACATTGGTAATGAATCCGCCCTTTGGGGTTGAGCCTCAGACGAGGCATGCCGACAGATATTTTCTTAGAAAGGGATTCGAGTCAGCTAAAGTTATTTATTCTCTTCATCATTCATCGAAGAAATCAAGAAGATTCTTAGAAAAATATGCTGAAGAATACGGTTTTCAATGTTTTTACATAAAATCTTTTAACTTTCCATTAAGAGCAAAATATTGGTATCACCGAAAAGAGTTAGT
>JAUQYS020000154.1:0-2956 GCA_030587585.2 Candidatus Njordarchaeota archaeon | reverse complement strand
AACTATAGGCTTTATTGGCCAAACAACATTTGAGATAGATGAACAAATCAAATCTGATATTTCTTATCTGATTGCTGTGGTCGAGAAAACAAATATTGGTGGAAACAGAAGCGGAGGGTTTGGGGTAATAAAAATAGTAAAAGAAAAAAATTAGTGGTAGTTTATAGACTGTATTCTGCTTTTCTTCTAGTAGATAAATATATCACGCAACCCACAAGAAAACTTATGAAGCCTAGTAAAAATAATGGGCCAAGCGATGAAGGCTTAGATCCGTACGCGCCGGCTTGGCTGTTGTCAACGACGACAAGGCTATCATCGTCTGATTCTGTTGTCGTGGTGGTCGTCGTGGTTGTTGTTGGTGTTGGGTTATTTACGTAAACGTTAATAACTTTTGAGCCGTAGTTTCCAACATTATCTCCTGCAATTATTTTTATTGTATGGTAGCCGTTGGAATATTCTGTCGTGTCCCAAACGTAGCTTATTGAATCTGAATAGTAAACATGCTTTATGTAGAACCCATCGATCTGTATTTCTAGATAATAGACATCAAAATGGTTGTCGCTCGCAGAGGCACTAATTGTAATCGTACTCATGACTACTTGATTGTCGTTGATATTTATGGTAATTTGAGGAGGAGTTAGATCGTATCCATCCCATCCTTCCACATGTTTTGTTGTGATGATCGAATATCGATTATCATATATGATATACCATGTATCCGAGTAGGGGATTCTGAATTTCCAATCCAAGCTTCTGATTTTTTCATGGAGAAGATAGCATACTCCTGACTCTCCAGAGGTTAATTTATCGAAGTTCTCGGAATCTACGATGAAGAAAGTTACGTCGTTTCCAGATGTAACCTCAAAGTGGCCAATAAGTCCCGTTCCTTTCTTAATATATCCGTATCTATAGTGAAATGTTCCGGCAGGAACATCGAAAGAAAATGTAAAGGTCTGATCTCCTCGAAGCTTATAATTATTGCAGCTCATTACATATTCATTATTGCTATACATTTCCTTCTTAGCCAAACCATCTTTATATCTATTATCTTTATTATAGGCAATATCAAGGTTGTATCCAAGCATTAATATAATCGATAAGATAATCGCTAATAGAGTAGTCTTCATAATATTCACCTCATATTTGTTCTTATAATCGGCGTCTTTTTATTAAAATTAACTCAACAAAAATGAATTCTCGTCGAGTAAAATTTTTTAAATTAGACGTCCTACATATTTTTGTCTGGATTGCATTTAGAGAACTTACTTAGATTCAACAAAATCTAATTCGAAAAAATAAACTATCGGGGCTGAAATTTCTAGAAATACTATTTCTGTTCATTTATTATCGCTGATGTATCTCCATACATGATAGTATTTGGAAGCATCTGTTAATAAGCGAATCAATCCGCAGGAGGCTCGCTTAAAATTTTGGAGTATTGAGTTTAATATGTGCTATTCTTAGTAAAGAGAAGAATGTGCTTTATAAATACGGATATGAATATATAGGATGCTTTAAGTGAATAAAAAATTATAAAACTAGCGGGAGGTATTGCGAAAGTGTATAGAGCAAATATACATTTACATCATCGATCTATATCTTTCGATGGTTGTTCCCTGCCCTCTAAGTTAGTTGTAGGTTCGTTAAGAAGCTTTCATATCTTTATGGTGTATACTGATGTCTAATTCGAAAGCCAAGAAAAAAGAAAGGAAAGTATTTAGGGGGACGCCGATAGGCGAAGAGCTTAGTGCATTAAGGGCTCTATCGAGGATTATTGAGTCAACACCCCTATATGCTACACGCGGTAATCATATAGTTGAGCTACATGTGCACTCACCAGAGCCTATAGATTTGGATATTATCAGTAAGTTTAGATATTTGCGCTATTTGGATCTTTCTGGATGCACTAAGCTTTTTTCATTTGGTGCGATATCTGATCTTGAAAACTTGGAAATCTTGATACTTTCAAAAACAAATATGTCTGACGGTGATTTAGAGATAATAGTTGGTCTTGACAATCTTCAGGTTTTAGACATAAGTTGGACGAAAATATCTGATATAGGGCCCCTATCTGATGTAGTAAATTTATTGGAGCTATATTTAAACAACACAAGAATTCGAAGTATAGAGCCCGTAGTATACATGTGGAAGCTCAGAAAACTCAATATTAGTGAAACTGATGTTTCCAATATTGATCCTTTAGAAGAAAACACCACACTGAAAGAGCTCTACATAAGGAAAACTAAGGTTTCTGACCTTTCACCTATATCTAACAACAAGCTTCGAGTTCTTGATATTGGTGATACTCCTATAAAAAACATAAAATTTATAGAATCTGCGAGAGATATGCGAATATTATATGCCGGCAACACTAAGATCTTGGATTTTTCTGTCTTGGGAACCCTTACAAAGTTAGAAAGGTTGTATCTAAATAGTACTAAATTCTCGGATCTCGACATAATTTCGAAGTGCAAAAATTTAAAAATACTCAATGTGGCAAACACAGAAGTAACTGATCTGAGGCCGATAATATATTTACCGCATCTCATAGAACTCGATATAAGTTCCACAATGATCACAGACATAAGACCTATTACTCGCCTAGAAAATATAGAGATATTAAGAATAGACACAACATGCATACCTGATCTCAGACCACTTAGCCTTCTCAGTAGTCTAAGAGTGCTTAGCTTAGAAAATGTTGGTGAGGTAGACTTCAGTATTTTTAAAACGCTTGAAAAATTAGAAGAATTAAACTGCAACAAAAACTATGTAAAGAATCTTGACGGAATAGGAGAACTTAGAATGTTAAAGGTATTAAATTTAAGCAATACCAACGTGGAGGACTTATCATTTATCACATCAATGGTTGGGATTCAAGAGCTCTATATGTTTAACACTCCTGTGAAGGATATATCCCCAATAGCAAAACTGAGAGAGCTCAGGGTACTTATGC
>JAUQYS020000082.1:0-3300 GCA_030587585.2 Candidatus Njordarchaeota archaeon | reverse complement strand
TCGAGAACAGAAATAAGCTTCACCACAAGACTATGCGCACCAATAATAGTTTTCCACATACTCTTTAATTCCTCAAGATCCATCTGAACCACCAAAATATATCTAAAAAAAATAATTATATAGAAGACACAGAAATATCTATCTCATCATCAGATAACAAAAAGCGATGGCCACATTTTGGACACCTACATGAAACAGTAGCATTCAAAATATCGCCAAACTCCCAATAAAGACATCCATAATCCACACATATATGAACATCGTTATCATCATGATTCATAGAAACAATTGCTTTTTTGTTGCCACCCAAAAGCAATTCCTGAGAAAAACTTATCGCACAAATGAAGTCCTCCAATTTGCCTTCTTTACCACATTTGGGACATTTAATTGCTCCATTCATTCTCTGCACCAAATATAGGAAAAATTATAAAGACTTTATGACTATCCTTTTTTCTTTTGGTAAAAGAAATCTGTGCCCACATTTTGGGCACTGACATAGAATATTTATGTCAAGTGTTTCGTCTGCGAATTCCCAGACTAAGCAGCCGTAGTCTACATAGATACTGATCTCATCGTCCTCCGATTCAATGGAGTCTATTGCTTTTTTTGAACCACTAAATATGACTCTTTGGGAAAAATCGAACGCAAAAACAAAATCATCCAGCTTGCCTTTCTCACCACAATTCGGACACTTGACTATTTTATTCATCCTCTACACCACTATTTAGAAAAAAATTATTCATATTTTTCATGCACGGCCGGGAGAGATTCTATGCTTTTGTCCTTATCAACAATCATATCTATGAGCAATTCCGCACTCCTAAGAGAATAAACACGAAACACCTTCACGATCTGGGAGAAAAGCAAATCAACTATTTTTTGCACAACATAATACTCGTCCAAAATTTTTACGACATAGAATCTGCAAAATGCTTCTAAATCCGCAGTACCAAAACTCCAAAACTCAACACCTTTTGCATTCTCTCTATGCTTCTTAGCTAAGGCAAAAAAATCATCAACCGAAACTTCATCATATTTGACGCCTATAACCTGCTCCACTCATATCACCACTAATTATCCAAAAAAAGAGAGAAAAAATTAGACGGGATAATCAAAAAAAGACTCGGCGACCAAGACCGCTAGATCCTCACTATCAACAGACCCCTCTTCTTGAAGCCGCTGGATAACCAATTTTTTTAGTTCCTCTTTTCGGTCGTCAGGGATTTCAAATATTATTGAGTTCGTTTTTTCATTAACTACGTACGGGAGGCCTAACTCTTCTAGAATTTTTTTGTTGAAATCGCCGAGAATTATCCTAAATCTAGGCAACATTATCACCAATAAAATTTATAAACAAAATTTTCTTTTTAAAAAAATAGTTATAGGTGAAAAAAATGTCGCTACCACCAAAAAAAATCAAAAAAAAATCAGGAACAATCAAAACAATCAACGGATTCATAATCCAGCCCAGCAAGGACCCCTTGATTAAAACACACCGAAAAATAGACAAACAGACATGGGAATACATCCTAGACAACATACACTGCATATCCCGAGGAGAAAAACTCCTACTCCTAAAAGGCGGAGTAATACCACTCCGAGAAGAAACATTCAACTCATTCATATTCGAACTACAAAGCATATACAACCGCAGACTAGCACCCCTAGGACTCCGCCCCCCACAAATCTGGGCCAACCCACGAGGCAGCCTATGGCTCATAAAACTTATATTCTAGATCCTTTTCTTTTTTCTATACGGCGAAAAAACTATGAAAAACACGGATGCTTAGATATTTCCCATTCCTGTATACCGTACTTCGAAATCAAATAAGATATCATACTCATCGCCGTATTATGCACCTCTTTGGGTACATTGGGATGCCTTCTGAATATCACTGCACTAAGACATACATTTTTAACAAATGAACTAAACAATACTGGCGACGAAAGAAATTTGAAACTGCCATCAGATTCCTGAACGAATATACTGACGGCTGGGTACTCTTCCCAGCCATATATGTCATCGCAATATTCCTTGAACTCCAAGACAATAACGTATATATTGCCCTTGTGATTCTTTAATATTTCTTTCTCCGCTCGCACATATATCACCAATATTAGGCAATTTTTTCGTGGCAGAAAAAATTATGTTAGATGTTCTATTATTTCTTTTAGCAGTTGTTCTTTTGCTTCTTTTTGTGAGAATAGACCCTGCAGTATTTGTTGTGCTTCTTGATATTTTGCGTACATCTCTATTGCGCCCATGCTCAAGTAGTACCCGGCATGAAATCCTCTTGGTTTGAACATTTGCCAAAGCACATCCGCCATATCGATGTACATTTCCTCAGTATCTACATCAATATGAATCGCACCATTTCTTATTTCTGGAATTATCGGCATAAGAAACTCAACACTAAAATTAGGCCCGCCAAGAGCCTCAAAAGCAACAAATACAGCATATCCACGCATCCCGTTTTTGAAATCAATAGCATAAGCAATAGGCCAATCCTCCCCAACAGACTCGGCCCAGAAAAAATCCATAAAGCTATTATGATAATCCCTCTTGTCAGAGCTATTCCACCACTCCAATGCATCATCAACAAAAGCAAGATCATTCCCAATCATTTTACTTCGAACCTCATCAAGCGATACTCCAATATCAAAACGCTTTTTAAGATCCTCCAACACAAGACTCCAAGAAAGAGAACCATACCGAACAGGCGAACCCATGATACCTTCCTCCTCAAGCCACCTAAAACACTTTTCAGACAATTTTTTCACTTCATCTAAAATCTTGTTTTTATCCATCTGGATTCACCACACATTAGCGAAAAAAATTGTTCGAGAATATTTAGAGCATGTATATTGTTCTTTTTCCTGTTGAGTAGTCTATGTGGAGTTCTTTGTTTTTGTCGTAGTGTATTTCGATTCTTCTTTTTTCGAAGTCGAGCACTATTTTTTTGACTGTTTTCTTGGCGTAGCCAATATTTATGAATGCCTCGCAACACTCATCAATAATTTTTAGTACCTTCTCAGCAAGCACAAGATTATTACACTCTGTCTCAACAATCCCAGAAAGAGACCTATCCACCGACACCAGAACCACCATAAATAGAACGAAAAAAGAAAGACTTTTTAGCAGAATTTTTCGTAGTATTCGTCTTTGTTGCTTATTTCTGTTTTTGATAATTTGTCCCAGTAGCGACGCAACGCAGAAATAAGTTTCTTTAGTGCTGCTTCGCTTTTCCAGTCATCATCAGGAAACAACGGATTATTAGTCATCCACGCATGCATATATTC
>JAUQYS020000068.1:0-1552 GCA_030587585.2 Candidatus Njordarchaeota archaeon | reverse complement strand
ATTTAACAGGTACTGATAGACTGGGGTTTGTTGGCTGGTGTATAATTAGATCGGATAAAAAAGAAGTTGCCGAAAAAATTGGGCATCTTTTTTCTCTAGCATCGTATATCAACATTGGTTATGGAAAAAGCATTGGTTTAGGTGTGATAGAGCTATCTGCTACGGGAGATAGATGTTCTTAAAAATAACTATCAAGATTCGGGCCTTGGATTCTGGAAAAATTAGATATACTGGAGGGTATTTGAGAGCGTTTTTCTTAAATAAAATTAGATCGATAGATACAACACTAGCAAACAGGCTGCATATGGCGGATAGGGTATGGGGGGCGTCTCCTTATGCAATAACTCCCTTATACAAAGAGAACGCTAAGGAAATGTCATACATACCGATGAACATTGTCATAAAAAAGGGAGAGATATATTGCTTCGAGATAAAGATAGTAGAAGAGATATTTATTGGCATCATTGAAAAATTAATGGAATCATTATATACTGAAAGTTTTTTGGGGAATATTGCATTTAAAACGATAGAAATAAAGCTAGAACGGCCAAGCAAAAGGGATAATACGGATATTGGATTCTTTGATGTACTTTTTAGGACACCAACATATTTCAGGATCAAGGGAATCAACAAACATTATCTGTTTCCGACAGTAGAGAAGATAGTTTTTTCAGTTGCAAAATTTTTAAACATATTCGCTGAGGAGCGCATAGAAAAACAATATTTAAATGAACGAATAATTCCCAAGATAATTGAAAAAAACTATAAGATAAGAACAACCAAACCTGTAGTGCTCGGAAAATATAGGAAAACAATTGGTTTCATAGGAACAATAACATATGAAACAAGAAGCATAGAAGCTTCACAAACTTTTTTAGAACTTCTCCAAGTTGCTAAATATATGAATATAGGGGGAAATAGGACTGGTGGTTTTGGAGTATTGTTTTTTAGAGCTAAAAAATTTAAATCCAAATTATAATCCTAAAATATCCGACGGCATATATCACCTATGTACCCTAACAATACCGCTTAACAGCGATCTGGATCCTATCCTTCGAAGCATCATATATCCTACTTTAATTTCTTCTCGAAATTGTTCCCATCAAACACGATTTCGCTCAGAATACATACAGCCCCAATTTAGTAGACAATTTTTATTTCCCTTAGAGAATAGTTCTTACCAAAAAACGAGAAGCAAATAATCATACCTATGTGGGGAATAATACAGCATACATTTTTCAATTCCCTTTTGGGATTATTCTTATCAAACTGCGAAAATTATCAGGGACGAGTATAACAGCATAGTGTATCTATATGGTTTCAATTCCCTTTTGGGATTATTCTTATCAAACCAGGCGGTTGGACTATCACGCTTTCGTATAAGAATTGCGTGGTGGCGTTTCAATTCCCTTTTGGGATTGTTCTTATCAAACCAGCTAAGCGTAAAAACTTATCGCAAAAAGAGAAGCGTGAAATGCGGTTTCAATTCCCTTTTGGGATTGTTCTTATCAAACGACAAAATACTTATCCCCGAGGAAAGAGTGACTAGCAT
>JAUQYS020000025.1:0-6598 GCA_030587585.2 Candidatus Njordarchaeota archaeon | reverse complement strand
ATATTATCAGTAAAGAGATGCTGAGAGACATAATTATGCGAGCTGAAAAAGTATTGTAGGTATTAAGCGTTGGGTTTGTTTAGATAATTTTTTTAAGGATCATGACAATAATGTTTGTTTGGTTTTTGAGTTTTTATACTAGCTTTATATAAAAATTACTTACTAATATATGTTAGCTTTATTACTGTTTATGTTCGTTTTCCTTTTGGGAGGAGCCGATATTGGTATGTGCTTCGGAGAAAGACATAATATTGTCGAGTGGATTTTTTCGGTTACTTGATGTTTTGAGGCTATATAAGCATACTTCGCGGGTTTCTTATTATGGTGGTAAGCAAATATTGATAAACTATCCAGACAAGGAGAGGTATAACTCTATTTCTCTTGATAGTCTTTCTCTCAGCGGTATACAGTATGGTCTTCTCTACAAAACATTTTTAAGACTGCAACAATATTCCTTTCTGAGAGTAAAATATACGTCTAGAAAGAAAATGATTGTGGAGCTAACGGACAAGGGATATAGGCTTATAGAAATTGTCACCAAGCTTTTTCCCGTAGGTAGGATGTTTAATTGTGAGATAACTGCAAATGATATAAAACTTTTGTACTTAGTAAATTTGTATGGTCGTCTTCCTCTAAGTGTTGAGATAGCATATGATTTGGGGATCTCTAAACAAGGCGTAATGAAGTTAGTTAATAAGCATCGTGATTTGAATTTATTAAGCAAAGATACGGGGTTCATAACATTTCATGGGCAAGTTCTCTTGGATTTATTTATGTCAGCTATATCGGAATATATGGCAAGTAAATCGAAACATGCACCCATAAATTCTATATATGGAGCAAAGATTAGGGAGAGCAAAAGCTATACAGAGGAAATGTATGTTCTGATGGAAAATATTAAGAAGATAGTGTCGTTTAATGTGGAGAGGAAATATGTAACCTATAACCCCAAAATGTGTATAATTGGTATGGATAATGACCAAAGAATAATGAAAACAATAAGAATACTAAGTAGAATAATAAAGAAAGAATTTAATGCCGATTATGTTCTCGTTAATGTATTAGGTAGAAATACAAATGTATCAAATAGTGTTTTAGCCAATAAGAACAACGATTCAGATGCAGCGAGCCAAGTTGATCATCTCCTAAATATGATATCACAATTGAGTGATTATGATCTTGTGGTTCTTATCACAAATATAGGGATAGGAGAACTTGTCTCAAGAAAAATTCTTGAGTGGCTCCCTAGTAAACCAAAAATATTAATGGTCACAAAAATTTCGAACTATTTGTCAAAATTAGAAAACGAGATAATGCGGATGGAGAGAGATAGTAGAAAAATAGTGTCGGCAATAAAGAAGACACTGATAAGGGGAGGTAATATAAGAATAGAATGGGGAAAAAAATCAGAAAACCGCATTAATATAAACATAAAAAAAGGGATAAGTAGTAGCAAACTCAAATATATCATAAGTTCTAATACTGGCTCGCTTAGGGGGCAGGTTTGTAGTATACCTCAGGGAATGATAAAAATAAATATAGGCGCGATATCAAAATATTCGGATATAGAGGGAAAAATTAAGATCAAAGGTGAACCGATTCATAATCTAAAGTGTCCTGACGACGTATGGTTAAAAGGTATATCTAGAAATACGTATTGCGAATATACAATAGGACTTATTGAAAGCCCATTAAAGATAAGAATAAAGAAATGCTTTGTCACGCGTGTGGCGGACGCATTGGAAAATGGCTTAATCAAAACAATAACAGTAGGGCTAAATGATCTGCAAAAAAATACAAAGCTAGATTTAATTTTATCTGAGGAGCCGTATCTTGTTCCGTATCTTTGGGGATTCGCGTCGTTGAATATTGTAAAAAATCAAGGAAATAAAATATTGTGGTATCGTCAAGTAATGAATGGCGTCAAAATTTTTGCTAATGGGCAGAGAATATATTAGCTTCTGTGTCGCAAGGATAGATGCATTAGTCTTTTCTAAATTATTGGTGGTTTTGAATATTTAGTTTTTAATATAATGATTATTAATATTCATCTTTATATAATGTTCACCGCTTTTACGTATTTTCGTATTTTTGATTGACGCAAATGTAAATATTAAAAAGATCGCAGTTTTTATAAAGGAAAATGGGTGAGTAAACTGCCGTCGCCCATAAGGAAGCTATATGGTCTTATTGACACTTTAAGCATCGCTTTGCTTCTAGCTCTGTTCTTTAAGAGAGATAAGAAGGTTTCTAAAAATTGTCTCAGAAATATTCTGCGACTTGCCTTAGGAGATGTCAAGGCACATCCTTCAGCGATAGATAAGCGAATACTAGATTTTCTCATTGAAGGTATTGTTAAGGTTGAGGATGGATCGTATATGATAACTGAGAGGGGCCAGGAGATAATAAAGGTTTTTATGGAGATAGATGAGATTAAACACATGGCGGATAGGATTATGAGATCTATGGGCTCTATGTTTGCTAGGGAGGAAATTGCTATTTAGATATAGATACACTATTTGTGAGATACGATATGTTTGAGTATGGAATCTCTTTTAATGCATTGTAATCTAAACATGCATGTATTGCAGCGTTCGGTTCCTAATTTGCTACATACAAGTAGGCTTCTTCCATCAGATATAAACTTAATTTTTTTGCCAAAGGTTTGATTCAGGAGTCTTATAAGTTTTTCCTTTGTTATACCAAGTTTTCTATATAATGAGCGAACTTTTATAGGGCCGTCCGCATTGTGTAGAGTCTCGCGAATACGTTTTATAATATGTTCATTTCGTGTGGAACGTAAGGAGTTGACTAAGATATTTTGAAGTGTCTTTATTTTGTATGGGAGCATATCATCAAGAAGATCTAAAGCAAAATCGATATCAGAATCATTAATTACGTTATCGTAGCGCAGAACAGTATGACTCACAGCTATTTTTATTATGTGGTGATGGAGCCTAGAAAAAGTATTTTTTATGAATGTGTTATCGAATTTTGGTGATATTTGTTCCAAATACCATATAACCTCATTTTTTATATCGTTGTTTTCGAAGCGAAATTTTTCTCTTGAGAGAGGACTATTCCTCAGATATTTTGTTATATACCTAAACTTGGATGATAATAAAGGAGGGCTATCCTTTAAGTCAAGACGACCAGGAATTATAATCATTCGCGAAAGCGTATCCAATAGTAGGTATTTCTTTATGTTTTTTAATCTCATCTTTTTGAAGATGTTTGTCAGAATGAATGGACTGGCTGTGGCTATCATGCTGATCTTCATGGATTCGGCTGGTATCATAAATCTATTTATTCCGTCGGTATACCACCAAGGAGTCTGATCGTATGTTGAAGAAATAAAACTGTGAATAGCGGTTGAGCGTTTAGAAAGGCTATAATCGAAGCCCTCAATAACGATTATGGGGTATCTACTATTTTCACCAATTGGCAAGATCGATGCAAGATCGACGGGTTTAGGCTTATTTATATAGACTATATCCTCCTTTGGAACAAAGTATTTCGTTGCTAGAGAGATCGTATGACTTGTTCCCTGCGCCATGTCTGCTAGGAGTACTGCTAAAATTCTAGGATTTGTCCAAGGAATATCTGCATCTCTTATCGAATGGTTTATCGCCAAACAAGCAATAATAACATAGGCATGTTTCCAAGACGAGCTTGATTTTTCTACGAGATCTAAGATATCCTCAAGCGATATTTTTGGATCATTTATCGTAGATCTTATATGATTACTTTTGCTTTTAGAGTTCATTTTCCCAACCTATACTCTAATAAAAGAATTGTATTACTTAAAAACGTAGCATACGCGTAATACGCGAGTGTCAATACGTGTCAATGACTCTGTGTCAATCGTATTTTCCTTAAAAATTGGTCTGAGCAGTTTTATGTTTACAAAGGTGACAAAAATGAAAAACAAAAAAAAGAATGAAGTCCATCATGCTAACAAAATTTTTGTGCCAATATGGGCGGCAGTGGGCATAGATGGCAATATAGTTTATGTGGCAGGTAATTTGAAGCCTGCAGACATAATAAACGTTAGGGAAAAAAATCGGTATGTTATAATGGGTCCTGCGCCCATAGTAAGTAACTTAGAAGAGAAGACACCAAAAGTAATATGTGAATATAAATGCGAAAATAATGATAGAACATTTTTGAGGAATATATTATCATCTAAGTGTTGTGATATCTCGAAGAATAAAATGTATCATGTGAAAAATTTTGAGCCCGCAATTCTAAAATTTAAGGTTATCGGTAGGCTATGGGATTCTCCCTATAATGCATTATATGTGGCGACGGGAGGCCCAAAAGATAATCCTTGGACAATATATATAGCAATAAAAAAAGATAGAGAAGACATACCCAAGAGAATGCGAGAAGGCAATGAATATGTGGGATACGGATGGTTTAGGTGGTTTAGTGATAATATTTTGCACTTTAGATTGATACTTGCTCTGGACGTAGAAAAAGTAAATGGAATAAGGCTGATAAACAAGTCGGACAATGAATCAATTTATACTATGAGCGCTTTGGGGAAGGTGATATAAAATGAACAAAACTAAAATTGGAATAATATGCCTAATACTTTTGTTGACAGCGATTAGTCATACTTATTACTCTACAGAGGGTAAAGTAGTATATAGCTGGAATGTGAGAACTGAGTCAAATTTGGAAGCAGGAACATCTTTGGACAATATTTTCAGCCTTGCTCTTATGAGAAATGGTAATGACTATTACATAGTGGGTCTAAATGGTACACATATAATAATTTTAGATGCAAACTTAACAACTATAAATACTGTAAATGCATACGAAATGGCAGAGGGTCTTTCTGGAGAATTGAACGAATTTTCTATGAAGTCACTTAGTAGCAATATAACTGATTTATGGGCGGCGGGTTTGGGATCTCAAGATATTTTCTCGATAGGAGGAGGGGGCGGGATCCTAAATGCATATATAATAAAAATAGACGCACCACATAATGTTCGTATTCAGGTAGAAAAGTTTAAGATAATATCATGGTTCAGTAACTCACATTATCATGGTGATTACATAAAAAATAAGGATACTGCAATGTCAGATCTATATTTATTTTCATCGCCAAGTATAAAAAGTAGTCTAGGCGGAAATATTACTATGTCTTATGTCTTCACGTGGAGAGTTGGACCATATAGCTTTGGAAATATAGCTTATAACAATATTACTGGAGATAGTAACATGATAAGTGCATTCATTAGTGTTCCCAGTATAGTATCTGTCGATGACATAATGGCTGGTTTCTCTGGAAATGAGCTAATATACTATACAAACCAGTCGGGGGTATTATATCTTTTAGTGGATATTATGTCGAATTATACATCTAGATTCTCAAGTGATGATGTATACTATTACAATATAACAGATTTTGCAGCAAAAATGAACCCAGTTAGTGGGGAGATAATAGACTTAGTTACTGGAGACTTTAATGCAGATGGAGAAAAAGAAATAGCATTGGATGTGGACAAGGAGAACGGAACGATATTGGTCATTCATGAAACCAATGAAACGTATAACAGCGGTGTGCTTTTTGAGCAGATGAACATAACTGTAAATGTTCAGATTGATAAATTAATCGCGTTAAACTTTAGTGGTGCAGATGATCTAGAATTTGCTTTCATAGATCCGTCAAAAAAAGTTCTTTACGTTTACGATATAAAGAATCAGCAAGTAGGATCTTGGTCGCTCGATGGGAATGTGCTTGGCGATCTTGTCGCTACTGAGCTTGACGGCGATGGATATATGGATATAGCGTTACTGACGAATAGATCAGTTTGGTTTGTATTAAGTAATGGCACCGTAATAAATGAGACGCTTTCAAGTGTGCCTACAAGTAATATGATAATAGCGGATGTAGACAAGGATGGGTATTTGGAATATATCTATGCATCAGATAACATGATATATCGCGTTGAGACAGGATTCGAATATATAGGAAATAAACAATTTGGTGACTACAAGAACTCTCATAGCTTCTCGATAAGGGGCGATATAGATGGCGATAGAATAGGGAATTGGGACGAGGTATATAAGTATGGAACTAGCCCATACATAGCTGATACTGATGGCGATGGACTATCAGACTATGAAGAAGTATTCATATATAATACTGATCCTAGTAATGTCGATACTGATGGTGATGGTTTTTCAGATAACTCAGAGATATTATCGGGGTTAAATCCTAATGTCCCAGAAGAAAATGCAGAGACAAACAAAGAGCAGAAAAAATATGTCATAACGAAAGGAGAAATTCAAACACTTGTACTGGATAAAGACGATATCTTAAAACTACTAATAGTCAGCTTTTTGGGGTTTTTCTTTCCGGCCTCAATTATCTTAGGGATTCTCATTTTGGATAATAAGAAACGAAACAAAAATAATTCAAAAAAACACATAGATTATGATTGGAAAAGAAAAAGAATTTATCTAAGATGAAGATGTACGTTCCCATTTCAGTGTAAAATGGGAACACTTTATTTTTTTATTCAGGTCTGGTGCTTGTGGATTAAGAGTCTCATGTAAGAGTTTTTCCCAACTGCATTTAGCATAT
>JAUQYS020000017.1:0-2311 GCA_030587585.2 Candidatus Njordarchaeota archaeon | reverse complement strand
CCATCCCGAGTCGAAGAATCCTATCACCGCCCCCCTAACTATTAGTTTCAGCATAATATTAAAAGCACCATAAAACAGGAGGATAATCTTTTTAAAGAGTTTGTGATGTATTCTATATTTGGGTAGTACTCCCCACGGGGGGGGTGCTATCCTCTCCCCATTGCTGATTCTGCCCAATCTATGCTTTGTTCCATCTTTTATTATGAGAATGTTATTTGTGAATTTAGAATCCACAATATGTTGCTGATGGACATACCTTGGGATATTTTCTGGTGGAGGAAGTCTATTACTAATTATTTTGGGAAAAAATGTAGGGTATGCTTTGTTTTTTCTCACTAAAATGTCAATCACTGAGGACTATATCTAACAATAGCAATACTCTTTTAGTCAAGCTAAGATCAGTTTATTTTCTCATGTGCAAAAATATGTTTGATTGATTATCTTTAGTTTTTTTTGATGCTACTCTCAATTATTTTCTCATGTCATATTTTTGGGGTTTGCAATGCAACGTATATTATTTTCGGCGTATATAAAGCATAAAGATGACCAATCCAAGAACACCAAGAATTATAAGTATTGTGCTTACTTTTAACCAAATTTTTTCTAATCGGAATGATAGTATATTATATCTTTATTCTTATGTAATATGATATTGAATTATCATATTCTTTAAATAATTTTTGATATTTTTTTATCATGGTGATTTTTGTTGCGTTTGACGGATTTATCAAGATATAATTCGTGGTGGAAGCTAGGTAGGGACTTTTGTAGGTTTGACTACGATCTCAGATCGATAGAGTATTTTATCGAGAGACATAGATATGACTTTAGCATTGGTAATATATATATTATCAGGGGGCCGAGGAGATCTGGGAAGTCTGTATACATAAAGCTATATATCAGTAATCTGCTAAGTGAAGGCATAGAACCTAGATGTATTCTCTATCTTCCATGTGATAGATTGTCTAGTAGGAAAGAGCTAAGTCAGATATTGAGAAATTTCATTAGGTTTAATGATGATAGCAAAAGAATTTATATTTTTCTTGACGAGGTAACATATTTGCCAGAGTGGTTCTTAGTGCTCAAGGATCTAGCGGAGATGGAGGTCTCTAGTAAAATCTGTGTTGTGGCTACGGGTTCTTCTCCAGTCAGCCTAAAGGAATCTTCGGAGAGACTTCCCGGGAGAAGAGTTGAGGGTAACGAATTATGGTTAATGCCTCTTTCTTTTAGGGAATTTATACTGAACGTTCCAGATAGAGTTCTGCCAATTCCAAAGGAAAAGATAAATAAGCTTAAGAAGACGCTAATAAAAATAGAATTTAGCTTCGAAGAACCAAACCCGAATCAGCTTTCAGGTCTTTATGTATGGCATGAGGAATTAGAGAAATTATTTGATATATATCTACGAACTGGCGGCATGCCAGAATTAATTATGGAGTATCTAAGGAATAGAAAAATAAGTGAAAAAAACCTTGAAATGCTGATAAGGTTTGTTCTTGGAGAAATATCCAAAGCAAAAAAAAGCGAGATCATAGCTTTAGGAATACTTAGATATTTAACCGACAACTTAACGCAGAGAGTCGACTATAAAAAGATAGCAAACAATATAGATGCACACCATGCGACAGTTAGGGACATAATAGAAACCCTACAGAAAGCATTAATATTATTCCAAATAAATCATGTAGATATAAACACCAAAAAGTTCTCGGAGAGAAAACAAAAAAAATTCGTATTTACCGATGTTGCCCTAGTAACAGCCCTAAAAAGCTATATCTACGGCCTGTCTTGGGATGAATTAATATGGGAAATAGAAAGAATAAAACCCAATTTGATAGAAAATTTAGTGATAAGTACAGCAATAACCTCTATACATGAGCCATACAGAAAAGAATGGTGGACAAGAATAGGATATTTCTACACAGAAAAATATGAAATAGACCTAGTAGTCCTATCAAAAACCAAAATACAGACATACGAAGTAAAATATACAGAAAAAACAAGAACTACAAGAGCAAAGATCACCATAACAAAAGACGAAATAGACATAGAGAAATCAAAAATACCCTCCATATATATACTTGCAACAACACCAAAAAGCCCGAAAACCATATAGGTACCTAAGTAAACACATCAAGAAAAAGTTTTATGATTATTATTTTGTCAAAATGAGGATTTTTCCGCTTGGGTTTTGCCTTAGATTAGACAAAACGTGGCATAATAGAGGGTCATGTGGTTAGTTTTCGAGCAAAACAACGACGATTAAAGATCTATGGTAATAAAGCCCCTCTCAAGCACCCCAGGCCAATCC
>JAUQYS020000213.1:0-1637 GCA_030587585.2 Candidatus Njordarchaeota archaeon | reverse complement strand
TATTATTGAAAATGTTTATGATATAGACACATCTATCTTGAGTATAGCTGGAAGCATCGAGCCACTATGGGGATGAATGGAAACGATAACATCGCACTTAGATAATTTTAAATTATCTTATTCTTATACTACTATACTATAGAGGTCTCCTTTTATTAGTGTTACCTCTTCACTAGTACATATCTCGCTAATTTATCTACTTGGGGTGAAAATATGATTGTTAGAGAAGCAATAATATTAGCAGCAGGGAAAGGATCGAGACTAAGACTTTATTATAATCTGCCCAAACCGATTGCCTTAGTTAGAAAAGTTAGACTTTTTCAGTTGCCTATTCTTTCTCTCTATTTTGCGGGTGTTAAGAGATTTATTGTCGTAACCCATAAGCATATCAAAAAATTTTTTTCAAGATTCCTAAATAAGATTGGTGTAGAGTATGAGATAGCTATAAATAGTAAAGTCGGTAGAGAAAATGGCTATAGTCTGAATATAGGATTGGATTATGTTGATGAAGACATTTTCTTTGTTTCTATGTGTGACCATGTCTTTCCATCAGATTTGCCTAGGATGATGTTGAATGTTATGAATAGTGACATAGATATATTAATTGCAGGAGACGCTGATCCGCAGTATATCGACATAGATGAAGCTACGAAAATTCATGTTGTTAAAGGAAAAGTTATTCGTATCGGGAAAAATCTGAAAAAATTTAACTATATCGACGCTGGAGTATTTATTATGAGTAAGCATATTTTCGGATTGGTTAAGTCAGTCATAAAGACGCGTAGGGTTGTGAAAGTATCAGATATAGTAAATCGCGCTATAGAAAGTGGATATAATGTAACAGTAGCAGATATAACTGGGGTTCCTTGGGTAGATGTAGATACTGCTAACGACTTAAAAAATATTGTGTATGGCGAAGCCGCGGGTTTATTGGATTCAATTCTAGAGAGAACAGGTGATGTTATTGGTAGTCTATAAGGATACGGATGGAATAATATCACGCTATATAAACAGAAAAATATCTATCCGTATATCAAAATTGATAATAAGCAAAACGAAGTCTATATCACCAAATACAATAACGTTTGTTGTTTCCTTGCTTGGGATATTATCGGCGCTCATATATATAGCAGACTTACCGATTGTTGCGGGAATTATGGTACAGATAGTATCTATCTTGGATGGCGTAGACGGTGAGGTGGCTAGATTATTGAATAAGAAAACAAAAATAGGAGGATTTCTAGATTCAACTCTTGATCGTTTTGTTGATTTGTTCATAATTCTGTGTTTTTCTTTATTTACATGGAAACATATTAAAAAAGCAATAGCAGTAGATATGTTTATAATACTGGTAATTATGGCTACCTCTGGTTGCTTTTTTGTTAGTTTTTTTCATGCAAGAGCCGAGGCGACCTTTAATATTCATCCAGCAAAGATAGGGTCTCTGCCTATTGGAAGTAGGGATGTGCGTCTATTTGTTATATTTCTTGGAAGTATTTTTGGTCTATATTTTATGACACTAATATTGGTTTGTATTATTTCATATGGGCATGTTATCATTAATACAATTATTTTATGTAACAAGCGTGCCGATATAGAAAATGATATTGTGAATAGATCAGGATAGCTGCTACCTA
>JAUQYS020000352.1:0-6845 GCA_030587585.2 Candidatus Njordarchaeota archaeon | reverse complement strand
CTGCTATTGATTTTCTATAAATGTATTTATCTCTTAATCCTCTTAATTTCAGGTTTGCTGGAATTCGAGAAGTAAATTCTACCAGATTATTATCCAAAAAAGGTACTCTGGCTTCAACAGAGTTTGCCATAGTCATCTTATCGATCTTAAGGAGAAGATCATCTGGCAGCCATCTCTTAATATCCATCAAGAGTATCTGGTTTAAGTAATTTTTTACGTCGTTTTCGAAATATGGCCGTATATCCCCGCCCATATTATAACCCTGCATTTTTTTATAGACAGAGTGCAGATATAATCTCTCCTTTTCTCTTTTGTCGAAAATGGATATCACATCTAAATAGCTATCTACTTCGTTTTCTAGATTAGACAGGTGATTAAAAAATCTTCTTAGTTTTAAGGAATTTTGAAATTTCGACAGAATTGAGGGCATGGAGCATCTAATGAACCTAGGAATTAATTTTCCATACCTATGTGTGAAGTACAATAATTTGTAATGAGAGTAGCCCGCAAATAATTCGTCTGATCCCTCCCCGGTTAGGACTACAGTAACATATTTTCTGGTTAATTCGGACATTAGATGGGTGGGAATGACAGCCGGATCTGCCAGCGGTTCATCCAGATGCCAAATTATCTTAGGAAGTATCCCTAAAGCATCATATTTTATATTAAGCTCATGGTGATCTGTTCCAAAATGATCTGCAACGATCTTCGCATATTTCAGCTCATTTACATCTCCTTCACCAAGGCCCATGGAGAATGTTCTAACTGGTTCTTCCGAAAATTTACTCATGATGGCTACAATAGCGCTCGAGTCCAATCCGCCAGAGAGATACGCTCCTAAGGGGACGTCACTCATCAGCCTTCTCTTCACCGATTCTTCCAGTAGTTTCAAGATTTCAGCAGAATAGTATTTTTCTGATCTCTCTTCCTCGGAGAAGTTTACATCCCAATATTTGTTGATGGATAATTCTCCATTATTATAGACCAATATGTGCCCCGGGAGTAGTTTTTTAATATCCTTGAAAATAGTTCTTGATCCTGGGATATAACGGAAGGTAAAAAAATCGTTCAATGCTTGATAGTCAATTTCTCGTTTTATCTCTTCGTATTGTAAAATAGATTTAATTTCTGATGCAAATAATAATTTTCCATCGATAAAGCAGTAGTATAAAGGCTTTATCCCCAATCTGTCTCTACATAACAGGAGTTTATTCCCGTTTGAATCCCAGACAGCAAATGCAAACATTCCATTGATTTTTTTCACAAAGGAGTCTCCTAATTCCTCATACAGGTGTACCAGAACCTCTGTATCTGTTTTAGTATAAAAGCTGTGCCCCCTTCTCTCCAAATCCTTTTTCAAGTCTTTATAGTTATAGATTTCTCCATTGTAAACTATCCATATACTATGATTTTCATTATGAATCGGCTGTTTTCCAGTTTCTAGGTCTATTATACTAAGGCGATGATGTCCCAGACATATGTTTTTATCAATAAAGAAGCCCGATTCATCTGGACCTCTATGCCTAATTACCTTACACATATCCTCGATCACTCTCTTATCCTCAAGACCATAAATCCCACAAATTCCACACATAATCAGGCCCTCAGAATTTTTGAATACAAGTTAAAGTAATCCTTAGCAACCCTCTCCCAACTCATCTCCTCAGCTTTTCTACGGGATTTTCTGCCCATTTCATACCTAAGTCTTTCGTTTGAAATTAATGTCATTATCGCATCACTGATTGCTTTACTGTCCATAATTGGGATTATAATACCGTTCTTATCTATCAATTCTTTGCTGCCGCCTGTATCGGTAGTTATTATCGGAAGTCCAGACGCCATTGCCTCCAGAATTGTGTTGGACATACCTTCGTTCAGAGATGGAAGAACAAAGATATCTGAGTTTGAGTAAATTGAGGGTAGATCATCGTTGTTAACACCACCTAGAAATTTTACATATTTCTGGATACCCAGCCCCGAACATTTCCTCTGTAATTCTCTATGCAGATTACCCTCACCAACTATGAGAACCTCCACATTATTTTGATTTTCTATGATCGAAGGAATCGCTTCTATCAGATAATTCAGACCCTTTCTTTCTATAAGGCGTGCAACAGATAATATCCTAATCTTATCTCTGTTTTTTTGGGAAGCAGGTCTGAATTTCTGTGTATCTACCCCATTATATATAACCTCGATTTTCTGATTTGGGTTTGTTTTCAGTGCCAATTCCCTGAGACCCTGGCTATTAGCGACAACACTCTTGGCCTCAGACCAAACTTTTTTTATGATGGGTTTCAAGAAGGTATACTGGAATGAGAACCGTGGATTAAATCCGGGGACATCAGAGCCCCTCAGGGAGACGATATATGGCATTTCCTTCCTGAATATGTAGGCCATCACACCACAAGGAACCCCAAAAAATGCATGGCATAGATCATATTTTTGATTTTTTTTAAGTTTTCTTATATAACTGACTGATTTGTATGAATAGGTCAAAATCTCTCTTTGTGTCCAGTAATATCTCCCCCCCTTTTTTATTGGTATTTTATGGATTTGGATATTATCCCCAACACCTTCTATTTCAAATCTATTGGATATCGAGGATGTTATCAGATCTACTTTTATCCCATCCAGATGTGAGAATTCTTTTAGGAGATGAAATGTCGCTCTTGAAGCCCCACCACCTATTGGGGGATATTCATAGTTCAGCATTAGGATATTCATTCTAGTGTCTTTTCAATAGAATAATTCTTTTTCAAGCCTTGGCCATAATAAACCTTGAGCATTATGTCTGCCAAAACCCCCGTGGCAATGAATTGTATCCCAATTATGATTGTAAGAACCGCAAGAAGTAGTGCAGGTCTATCTGATAATGGATAACCAAAAAATATTCTCTTAAACCCCAAGTAACCGCTCAAAAAGGCACCCAATAAAGCCAAGAGCAAACCCAGGCCACCAAAAATATATATCGGTCTAGTTGAGTATCTTTGCCAGAATGTAACTAGAATTAAATCCAAAATGCCCTTAATGAATCTCTTCCATCCGTATTTCGTTTTACCATGTTTTCTGGGATAGTGTTTTACCTTTATTTCACCTATTTTAAAGCCCTTCCAGGCCACCAAAGCGGGTATATATCTGTGAGTCTCTCCGTAAAGTTCTAACTCATTTAGAACCTCTCTCTTGTACGCTTTCAAAGTACATCCAAAGTCGTGTATTTTAACGCTAGTGAGATGCCTTGCGAGAAAATTTGAAATCATTGAGGGTATCCTCTTTGTAAATGGATCCTTCCTGTCGGCTCTCCAACCTGAGACAACATCAAAGCCTTCATCCATCTTTTGCAGTAATTTTGATATATCCCCTGGATCATTCTGCAGATCAGAATCCATGGTAACAATTACATTACCTTTAGCGTGATCAAAACCTGCAGATATTGCGACGGTCTGTCCAAAATTTTTTCTGAACTTAATGACTTTTACCCTCGAATCCTTTAGGTGAATTTCTTTAAGAATTTCAAAACTATTATCTGCAGAGCCGTCATCGATGAAGATTATTTCATATTTCTTCTTAAGTTTGTCCATAGAGCCCTTTAGTTTAGAGTAAAGCTCGGGGAGGGATTCACTCTCATTTAGTACGGGAATAACTACCGATATTTCAGTATTTCCGGGCATGCTATCACAACTATCTCTTTATTAATTATTAGACAAGTTGTGATAAATACTTACTCAGAAAAAGAATCATATCAGCCCATTCAGTGCCACATCGGGTATCTTATGATCGAATTTAACGACGTCGTGAACCGGATAGACCTTTATCGGAGATATATTCAATTTAGTCAGAAATTCCTCCAGACCCTTGTGCTTTTCTGAGACCAGAACCTCTACTATGATCTTCCCGTCAAATGTTCTGAAGACCTTTCTCGATGTCTCTATATATTTAAATATCGAAAGCAAATAGTTACATAATGAAAACTATGGAGGAACTGAAAAAAGAAGTAGGTGTAAAGCCGATTCCCAGAAGATATCTAAAGAGAGAGGTTAGAGACCTTTCTGTAACAAATATAATAAGATTTGTAAGAAAAAAGGTCGAGGTTGCTTAGTCTTTGGCGAAAAAGGCATCGCTTAACCGTTTTATGGTAATCAATTTCTTTCCTGTTTTGTTATTTCTAACATATTTACCCAAACGCTCATCGAAGGTAATGAAATAGGGAATATTGAGTGTTATTGCCTCTGCTAATAGTGTTGTATCCGTAGGTCCGATTCTTGATTCCAGACTTTTTATTGTCATGCATACCCCGTAGGTCTTTATCCTGCTTGGTGTCTCTAATTTAATACTGCTGTTAGACATTAGGTTTAGAAACTGATTTATTGCTTGCACCCAAACAATTTCATCTATCTCTGACATTATGATATGAACAACCTCTGAGTAAACTGTGAGTGTAACATAGCCACTGAATACTCCGGAGCTAAGCCTAGTAAAATACCTAAGAGCCAGTCTCTGTTGTTTCTTATCTGTTCTAGTTCTGGGTTCGAGTATAGCTGCTAAAAATATGCTGGCATCTATAAAATGTCCCTCTATAGATTTCATTACATAGTTATAGAAAATAATCAATTAAAAGCTTGATATTTTGATTATTCTATAATTCCACATAGAAATTTCATATTATCCCACAAATCCAAATAATTATGAGTAATACATAAAGGTAGAGATCAGTAAGTTTGCGGGTAAGTTGATAGCTATATTCGATCAAAAAACATTTCGATACAGGGGAGCTGCTAAAACATATTCAACGGTTTTTATGGAAAAATCATATCAGCCCATTCAGTGCCACATCGGGTATCTTATGATCGAATTTAACGACGTCGTGAACCGGATAGACCTTTATCGGAGATATATTCAATTTAGTCAGAAATTCCTCCAGACCCTTATGCTTTTCTGAGACCAGAACCTCTACTATGATCTTCCCGTCAAATGTTCTGAAGACCTTTCTTGCTTCCTCAAATCCAGCTATATAGTTTGCTGTATCTCTGGATTGTGAAGGCGGAACATCAACTACAATATAGCCGATCTGCAGACCCAGATCGTGTGGATGAAGGATTGCGGAGAAATTCTTTATTACGCCCCTGTCCAGCAATCTTTCTGCCCTCGTGAAAACCGTTGTATGGGGAACACTCAGCTTCTGTCCGAGCTCCCGAAAACTAAGCCGTGCATCCTCCTGCAGATGTTTGATTATATTCAGATCGAGGTTATCGATTTTCATTTGTTGTATAATATATTATATCCATCATATATAAATAGACAATATGGCAATTATTGATATAGATATAAATATTATTTTATTTAAATGGCCATCATACAGAACAATTATCTCTTTTATATATCCTGTACCATCCCCATCTCCTGTAGATTACCCAGTCATCATTTGATAATTCCTGAGAGGCAACATAAAAACACGTTGAATTAGATGGAATTGTTGTAACCCCATGATTTGTGTAATAAACGATTCTGTAACTCATGCACTTACCATAACCAGACGGTACCAGTATTATTTGATTTTCGGGGATATTCTCGGATATCCAAGAAAGGGCAGATGCTTCCATATCATCTAAAGCGGGTGTGGCAAGGTCATATGCGTAAGTAAAAAATGCGGTGGATATGATTATATTTATGAAAAGTAAGATTGCTATACCCTGGATGGTTCTACTGTAGGTCCATGATCCCTTATATCTATTTATCTCATCATCAATCAGCATTGCAATTGCTATTATTAATGGGCTTGCAACATACGCCGGAAAACGAGCGGGATGGTAGAAGAATAGTATCGGAATTGTACTCAAGAACCACATAACAAGAATATTGTTCTTTTGGTTATGTGTACTCTTCCACATACTCAATAGCCCCACAAAAAGGATAATTGCAGTGCAGAGAATCGCATAACTTACATTATGACAGTCGACATACCCTGTGGTTGTCATAGATGTCACCATTATAACATATCCCATTATAGAATGCAATCGGTAGTACAATTGTAAAGATATGCCGGGAAGAGCGATTAGAAGTGTGCTCAGGAGATTGTATGACCTCCTTTTGTAAAGTGTCCAGTGAGACACTATGATGAATAAAACCAGAAAGGGATAGTATGAATGATTCAGAAACAGTGCAAGTAAGAATAATCCACATGTCTTTTCTTTTCCCTTGAGATAGTATAACAAAGCCAGAGGAACCATGACATGTTCTAGTGCCTCCGGAATACATAGATGTGTTCTTGCAAAAAATGGAAGATATGTAGAAAGTATAATAACTGAGATGAGACCTACCCTTTTATTGTCTATATACGATGCTAGACAATAAACAGTCAGTAAAGCCAGGGGGTAGAAAATAAATTGAAAGAATATTGCAACATGTTCAATATTCAGGACTCCCCCAATAGAAACCAAAACCATTAGCCAATAGAACAGTGGGGGGCGGTTGTGGAATACCCCTTCCGGTGCATTAAACCAAGGTTCATGAATGATTAATGGCGTTTTAGAGTTTATCATCTCTCTGACAACGATGAGATGATAGAATACATCGTCACTCAGTAGGTGAGATATTACGGGAAATATCGCCAACGATAGCAAGGAGACCAAAATAATATACAGGTATACAGCCCTTTCAATTTTCATGTACTGCATCTTTTATAGAATTAATACAAGGGTGTGCAAATTTAACTGAGAGACACATTCGTATCTCTTTAGTTCGTGATTTTTGGTAATTTTACCGACGCCGCACTATCGAATCGTCACTTATTGCACTACTATTAACTCTACTTGACAACTTTTGGTTGAAATGCCAGTGATTTTTTG
>JAUQYS020000345.1:0-4449 GCA_030587585.2 Candidatus Njordarchaeota archaeon | reverse complement strand
ATCCAGGAATTAAAAGGCGAACCCATCCATGAAGAAATAGAACCAGAAATAAAAATACCTATAATGGCTTATATCCCACAAACCTATATCTCTGATCAAACCCAGCGCTCAATACTTAAAATATCTTCTCAGCCCGCATAATAACGTCTCTCAGCATCTTCTTACTAATAATATTTCTTATTTCGCCAGCTATATCCTCCTCCACATCTACCGTCGGTCTTTTTGGTACCAATCCACATTTACCTACATCCCTAGCTACTAACGAGTACAAACCTATTTTCTGCGCAAAATGATCGATCTCATCTTTATCCATCCATATTAGTGGCCTTAAAATAGGCAGTCTTACCACAGAACTAATTGTACGCATATTACTAGCAGTCTGAGAAGCCACTTGCGATAACGTTTCTCCCGTTATTATTGCATGAGCTTTTTCTCTATTTGCTATTACTTCAGCAATTTTAAGCATCAACATTTTACAAAACACACACCTATATCGCTTAGCTGGCAATTTTACATTAGTATGGATTTCCCCTATAGGAACAATATATGTTTTAAGCCTACCACTCGGCACCCAATCACTCAGCCAATCTCTAACCTCTAGGAACCTATTCCTAGCCAAAGACGTATAATAAGGAGACAAATCAGCATGAACAACAACAATTCTCATCCCCCTCTTCATCATCAACCAACTAGCCAATGCGCTATCTATACCGCCAGAAACCAAAGCAACTCCCTTTCCAGACACATCATAAGGCAACCCACCAAATCCCAGCACAGATTTAATGTGAATATATGCATGTTCCTCTCTTATTTCTATTCTCAAAATTTTCTCGGGATTGCTTAATGAAACACTAAGATTCTTATTAGATTCAAGAATTTTTTCTCCAACAATCCTATTTACCTCCAAGCTCGTTAATGGAAACTTTGTTCTGCTTGTCCGAACCGCAAATGTTCCAACCCAATCCCGTGTAATTTCTAAAGCAGCAACAACTATATCATCAATATTACTATCAACTCTCATAGCCAATATCGATTCCTTAACCCCAAAAATTCTTGCAGCCTCCCTCATCGCGTCCTCCGGACTATCCGACTCTATAAATATTCGGCCCCCCCTAGATTCAACCTTTCTTATATCTATCTCCTTCCTCAGAAATCTTTTTTTGATATTCTTTACAAGCTTTGTTAACCAATATCCAACCACACTAGGAGTTTTTATTGTGATTTCCCCCGATATTCTCAACAGAACTACTTTTTCCATAAATATTCACAATTATTCCTATACCACTACATACCCTTCCTAGCTTTAACCAACGCAAATCTTATAATCGTCTGAGCAAGAATTTCAAAAGCTTCTTTAATATTATGACCAGTCTTCGCTGATGTCTCAACATACGGTATCGGAAAACCCAACTGCCTCGTCAACGTATCAGCATACCTCTTCCCATATTCAGGAGGAACACACGACTGCTCATTCCTAAGATCTATTTTATTCCCAACAATAATAAAAGGATATATCCCCCCAGTATACTGCCAAAACTCACGAATCCAATTCGGAAGAGCCTTAAACGTATCAGGCCTAGAAACATCAAACACAATGATCGCTGCACGAGCCTTATTATAGTAGATAGGCCTCACAATATTAAAATATTCTTGGCCTGCGAGGTCCCAAATCATCCATTCTATTTGATATGGGCCCATACTTGGAAAGGTATATGAATCTCTCTTGATATAGAAATCAGCGCCTATAGTGCTCTTGTATTGAACATCAAAACCGTGTCCTAGGTATCTCTTAGCGATGGATGTTTTTCCTACCGCATCATTACCTATAAATACGACCTTTACTCGTATTAGACGTTGTTCTAAAGACGTCATGTTGCTACGCCTATATATTAATATTTTTGTGCTGTTTCCCATTATCTATAGAAAATAATGTAATTAAAAAGTTGATATGTAGTTTTGTATCTTTTAAAGTTAATTCATTGTTTGGGATCGTATATCGATTGTTGATTTAGTAATTATGATAATAATATCGAGGCAATGTTTAATTTACTTTAAGTTTTATGAATAGATCTCAGAATGCTTTACCAAGTATATTATTGCGAAATTAGTGCTGTCTACTGGTGCGTCCGTATTTAATTTTTGAAATTCATGATGATGATTCGTTGTTAAGATAGCGGAGCTTAATGTGTTAATTTTGTTTTAAAGTGTTTTGGGGATTTAAATAACGAAATGAAACATTATTTTTGGAGATGTAGTATGGAGATACACGCGACATGGATAACTGGAATAGAAACATGGTACATAACAAACGCAAAGACCGGCGATCTACTGAGAAAAATATGCACATACGAGGAATACCCAAAATACAAACTCGAAGAAAGAACAATAAAAGAAACAATACCAACAGACACATCGGCACCACTATCACGAATAGGAGTCATAACGGCGTTAGGAGAAAAACTATTAATCGCAACAACATGCGGACTAGGATACATAGTACTAGAGACAAAAAACTGGGAGAAAAAATGGAGAATACCAGCAGTACCAACAAGAGCCGCAATAGCGATAGACTGGCCACAATACTCACGCACAATAGCAAACCTCGACCAAGCTGACAAACTGTATGACGACGAAAAAACGGTGAAAAAACTCATAGAAGCAACAAAACTAGTCACAATGAGAGGAATCTTCGGGAGGTACTGGGATCAGCTATACAGACCAACAGTGAGCGAAGACAGATACTTATTATTGAGCCTGATGAACGAATGGAAAATATATGACTTAAAAACTGGAGAATGGGTGGGGAAGGAAACCGAGGTTCTGCTTACCGGCTACACGATGAGAACACCAATGGGAACAGTGAGAAGTGAATTACTGAGGAGGCTTATAAGCATCGTTGAAAAACCAGAAGAAGTGCTCTATGAATCAATAAACATAAATTTTGAGCCGAGAGCATCATTCCTACCAAAAAGAAAAAGAATACTCATAACAAATGAATCAAGAACAGACGTATTCTTGGTTCTGGATGGAGAAACCGGAGAAATAGTAAATCAAACTACGAAAGGATATAACGGATGGCCAACAAACCCTTTAAATCTAGCAATAAAAACTGGGATTCTTGAGGAATATGAAATACCACACAGACAAATAAAAGAAATATACAAAAAAGATGTATATTGGTTAGGGGGCTACGCGTGGGGCCCAAACAACGAAATCGCAATAGGACTCCTATACATAAAGAGACCAGTCGAGGAAAACAAAGGAATAAGCCTAATACTAATACTAGATGAAAAAGGCAGGCTCGCAGAGCACGTAGCACTAATCATGGAGAAAGCAGAGAAAGATGGGGCAGGAATATTTACGGCATACAGAAACGGAGCAACATTAGCAGAAGGAATAAATCTGTGGAAAGACCCATTCCCATTCGCGTTCCTAACATGGCACCCAAAACCATACATGATCTCAGGAGCAATAAACAAGCTAGTATACTGGCCAAGCAAAAAATTGGAGACGTACCACATATCAAAAAACATAGAAGAGAGAGCCTGCAGAAAAAAAGCTAGAAGAATACTATCAGAAAAACACTACAGAAAATGGCCAAAAAACGCATACCCATACATGGAGGCAGCCCAGACATATTCATATGACTATGAGGCAAAAAAAAGCTTCTGCCCAACAATGGTAACAGACGCCGAAGAAATAAATGAAAAATATGTTGGCACATTCATAGATATATTCGACTTCGTATTCAACCAAGACTACTCAGAAATCATAGCGTGGAGCCACGTAGATTCAATATCATACCCAAAAAAAGTATATGGAGATACAACCGACATAATAGCTCCACACTGGCTACGCCTCTAACGCAGTGATTATGTTCTGCATGAGTATGTTGCCGAGCACTGAGCCCGCAAGATAGAAGACCCATCCAATCCCTTTTGCGCCGCTCGCAATAACATTCGCTAGGACGAAGGCCAAAATATCGTAGATTATTCTCAGGATGTGGCCCCACGGTGCTGGTGGCAGTGTCTCAGCCACATACTGTGCAAAGCCAAGCATTCCTGGAATGATTAGCTGCATTGGGTCGCTTATCCCGAGTATGTGGCCGAAGAAGCCTAGAAGCATTGCGCCGATTGTGAGTTCTGGATCCATAAGCATCTGCTTTATCTCTCCTAAGAACGATATCTGCTTGCTGCCTTCTTGGCCGCTGTTTAGTGCTTCTATTCCGTCTTGGAAGTCGTCGAATTCGTCCCATACCCAGACCCATGCCATCATTGTTATTCCCATCAGCATGTCGTCGAGGGGGCCTACGTCGTGGTCCTTCGCATATGCCCATACTCCTAGGCTTGAGGCCACCACTACTGCGAGTTTCTTTCCGGCGCCAAGAACCTTATTTGTGATTATGACTTTTAATATTAGGCCGACCACGAATGCCATTATCAGCCATAT
>JAUQYS020000318.1:0-3450 GCA_030587585.2 Candidatus Njordarchaeota archaeon | reverse complement strand
TAGAAAATAATGCATCTAAAGATATACCAGTGTCCCTACTGGCATCCAAGGAGCTGAAAATAGATGTAAAAAGTACAGTTCCGTCCCATTCTTTAAAAAAGATAACAGTAAAGCCACGAGCTGCAAGGTCAGAAATGAAGATGATGATACGGGACGGAATTATATTAATTTTTGGAGAACACATCATCGAGAAGAAGTACATCCCGATAGAATTTTGTCTGCTAAACACGGATAAAATCAAGCAGAAAGCTAAGAAAATTTACTCAATAACGAAAGATAAGAATATTGTATTAAAAACATTGAGTGAAGAAATAGGCATAGACAAAGAAATAATTGCGGATATTATGGGCTGGAAGTAGACATTATCTTTCGGAGGTATTTTATTATTGCAGTGTTTGGTCTGGGGATTACTTCCGAAAAAGTTTTAAGTTCCTCAATTTTTCCTACCGACTTGAAACCGAGAGAACTGAAATGCTCTAAAAAAAATTTACGTAGATCTATTGTTTTTACTCCTCTAGAAGTAAGCATAGACAAAAGTTTTTGTGCCTTCTGATTCCCTCTTCTGTCAAAGTCAGTAAAAATATATGCAGAGGAGTATCGATCATGGATTATATTTGCAACTTTTTCTATGCTATATCCTCCAATTATCACAATTTGCTCGAGAGGAGTACCAAGGTTTGTAAGTATTTTCGCATCATGAATACCTTCTACCACTATGCAACCATTTTCAGATCGCAATTTTTCAAGAATATTATCCCAAAATTTCCAAAAGCGGCTTTGTAGAATCTCTTTTTTATGTCGCATTCTGATCCACTATTTTATGATGTCATCAAGCATAATTATTATATTTAAAATCTCAAATAGAGTAAGATATGTTTAGTAGTGAAGTAATAGTCTTATATGCTTGGCGAGTGATAGAAGTTGCAGAGGCGAAGGTATCGCAGGCCATATAGGCGACCACAACCCAGAAAAACATTGAAGAGAGTATATATTAGGCTCATTGGTCTAAATCATGGAACTTTAGATAGTCTATGTGAAACAATAGTTAAAGCACTTAAAAGTAGGCACTACAACGTTAGTTTCGTTAGGCTCCCAACAAAAAGATTATGGATTCATACCAGACGAACCCCATGTGGACAAGGATCAGAAACATTTGATCACTATGTCTTAAATATTCATCGGAGACTAATCGTGTGTGAAATATCTCCTCGGGATCTAACCCTTATAGCATCATTGCCAGTCCCAAATGATGTATGGGTGCAGCTTCGGATTCCAACATCATGAAAATGTGCTCGGTAAAAAGACTTTTTATTATTCTTGCCGCTTTTTTGATTGAGGCATTATAAAGCGTAGCATTCTTCTTGAAGAAATTGCTAGAAATAGAGTAGTGGTGGGCCCGGCGGGATTTGAACCCGCAACATTCGGCTCCGCAAGCCGACGTGCTATCCTGGCTACACCACGGGCCCACATGGTATTCTAATATAGTTTAAAATATATCTAAAGAATAAATTAGCTGGTCTATAAATTTTCCATTTTATTTATCCATTCAATGCATTTTAAATAAATATGTAGGTGTATGGTGATATTAATTGAGCTCAAGGTCATCGAGAGCGGTTAGAAAGAAGATATATCATTGGATACCAGTGTATCCTCCCGAGTTTTTGGGGAAGGAGCCTCTGGCAAAAGTTTTAACTATAGAGCCGAGAGATCTTATAAATCGTATTTTGCGCATTAAGGCCATTGGTTTTGTTTCTAGATATGAGGATCAAGTGATGGATCTTTTTTTCAGGATTATAAAAGTTACACCTGGCGGGGCGCATACTATATTTATTGGGCATCAATATCCGCGCGAGATAATATCAACGATAGTTCGAAGAAGACGTAGTAGATGTGAGGTCATTACTAGGGTAAATACTAAGGACGGTAAAAGACTAAAGGTTTCTATTATAGCCATGACGTTTAAGAGGGCTCATTATAGACAAAGAAAGGCAATTAGAAAGACGATTGAGGACATGATACATGAAAAAGCAAGAGAATTTGAATCTCAACAATTTCTTTGGAACCTAGTTATCAGAAAAGCATTTCATAAAGAAATTCAGAATGCCTGTCATAAGATATATCCAATTAGGGATTTCTTGGTGTACAAAACATTTAATGAGATGAGTTTGATTCCTCCAACGGAGATATCAAAGTACATAGAAGGCGATCCCGCAAAGATCTTTGAGGGCACTGAAACTGTAAAGCTGAGGTAGATTTAATGTCTGTAAGTAAACTTTGGTCCGAAATTCGAAAAATACTTGAAAGAGGAAGAGGATACGCGCTCGAAAAAAAGCTTGAAGACAAGAAGGACGGAATTGAGGCTCTTTTTAAAAAGGGTGGAAAACATTTGTATGTTTCGTTATCAAACAAAAAAATAAGTGTTCAGAGAGTTCGAAGAGTTGTCGCGAGGATGCAAGAATTTGGTTGCGAGAGTGGACTAATAGCAACGGTTCGTGAAGCAACACCCCAAGCTAGAAAAGAAGCAGAGGCCCATAGCATAGAAATAATAGATTCTAAGCATCCTCTTATATATATATTCGATCATTGGTTAGTCCCTAAACATCGAGTTCTAAGCGAGAAAGAAACAAAAGAGGTAATAGAAAAATTTGCTGGCGGTGACCGAAGTTTAGCCATTAGGATATTCCCTAAGATTCTGTCAAGCGACCCAGCAGTTAGGATACTTAAGGCGAAACCAGGTCAGATTATAGAAATAAGAAGAGTGATACCTCCCTTTGAGGAGTTGGCTAAAAAATATGGTGAGCATGCAGCTAGAAAAATTTATAGAACGCTTAAATCACTTATACCTTCAGGCGAAGAAATATATTATAGGGTTGTTGTAGAGGAACAGTAGGTGTTATTTTTGCCAAAGGTTTATGTTGTTTGTTCTAAATGTTTGAGGCTTTTTGATAAGAAGAAACTTATGGATGAAAAAGGCAGATTAGAGTGCCCGTACTGTGGAAACACGAAATTTGTTGATAGTTTTGGTGGAGCTATCCTTATTCTGGATCCTGAAAAATCGATTATTGCAAAAAAAATAAATAAGAGCGAAAAAGGGATTTTTGCTCTAGGTTTAGAATAAGTTTAGTCTGGTGATAAATTTGAAGCCTGTCATAATACTAAATATGAAATCGTATCGAGAGGCGATGGGAGATAGGATTTTTGATATATTCGATATTGTCGAAAAAGTAGCACGTGAATTTCCAAAAATAGATTTCATTATTTCGCCAAATGTTATTTATTTGAATATTCTTGCATCTAAAAAACAGCATTCAAAAGTATTCTCCCAGCATGCTGATCCAGTCCCATGTGGAGCATACACCGGCCATTTACCCATAGAAGTTCTAAAAATAATTAACGTTGATGGTACACTAATCAATCATTCAGATAAGAAAGTAGAGACGCACATAATAA
>JAUQYS020000265.1:0-2804 GCA_030587585.2 Candidatus Njordarchaeota archaeon | reverse complement strand
TGCGCAGGCAGAAACAAGCTGAGGTATGACACTAAGAAGTCCATCGGTTACTTCTATTTCTTTGCCTTCTTTATCTAGGACGGCCCGCCCGTCATCAGTTATACGGACACCCATTATTCCAACTAGTAAGAGTACTGTATATTCTCTATGTATGAGTCCAGCCATAAAAATTTTAGCATTATCATTGCTTTTTTCGAGAACGAATGGGTTCGGTATAAGCATGTCTCTTGCGTTTTCTTCGTAGGGAGTAATATCAAAATCTGGGAAGTACTTTTTAACTTCATTAAATATTTCGGGCATGCGTTGGGAAAGTATTTCATCTTCGATCCATTCTTTACTCGTAGCAGACATTTTGTCATCACAGTTTGATTTTAACATAACAACAATAATTCGCTTTTAAAAGGAATCTCATATCTTAGCCTTGAATTTGAATTGGCTCTGATAGATCCTTATGACTTTATCTAGTGTATCAGCATCATCTACTGTCTTATCCCAACGTATTCGAGCGATTCTTGCAAATCTTAGAGCATATCCCGATTCGTATTTAGGCGATTTTTGAATCTCATCATAGATTACCTCTACAACAATCTTAGGTTTAACGTAAACAGTTCTTCCTATTTCCATCGTCTTTATTTTTAGAAGCTCTTTTGTTATTTCCTCGAATTCCTTATCGGACAAGCCCTTAAATGTTTTGCCTATGATAGCCCACCTATTTTTAGATGTATCCCTTACAGCGAGAAAATAGTCGCTTAGCCATTTTTTTCTTCTTCCATACCCCCATTGAGCAGCAATAATCACGCAATCTAGGGGGTCAAGAAATTTTTTTATTTTTAACCATTTCTTACCGCGTATTCCAGGAGAATATTTAGAGTCAGGTTTTTTAGCCATTAGACCTTCATGCCCCGACTCGATAGCGGCCTTAAAGAAGGCCTCGGCTTCTGCTATTTTGCTAGTGATGATCTGAGGTACAAGACTTATTTTACCAGCTATATGTTCAAGAATTTTACGTCTCTCAACATATGGCATATCTATTAGCATTTGTCCATCAAGATAGAGAATATCAAAAAGAAATATATCCACTGGAATCCTTTTCTTGTATTCTTCAAATTCATCTAATCTTCTTACACGACGCATTAAAACTTGGAAAGGAATGGGCTTACCATTTTTGATTCCGATGATTTCGCCCTCAACAACGATTTCTTTTGCATTAATGTTCTCTCCTATTTTTTTAACGATTTCTGGAAAGCTACCTGTAACCTCTGTAAGACGGCGGCTGAAAATTTTTATTGTTTTTCCTTTTTTATGTATCTGTGCTCTTAATCCATCTAATTTGTACTCAAATGCTGTGTTCCATCCATGCTCTTTGAAGGCTTCTTGTATATTCTCAGCTTTTTGTGCTACTTCTCCAAGATCACTTAGAATCATATGAGCTCTAGAGATCAAATCTTTTGGAATACCCGTAGCCTTAGCTATGGCCTCCTCCATTATTCCCATATTGACCCCGTGCCGCATATCGGCGAAGAGAATTCGTAATAAGATTTTAAGCTCTATAGGCTGTAGCTGGCTCATAAGTGTAGATAAAATAGCCTCCTTTCTTGTTCGGGCATCCGAACCGGAAATCGTTGCTAGCTTATTTAGCGTCTCATATATATCGATAAGAGATATATCGCTTTTTGTGGATAAGAGAGTAAGCTGTTTCTTTGGTTTTTTGGTTTCTGCTAAATGTTTTATAGTGTCGCCTATGTCGCCAGTTTTTTTAAGTATCTCCACTAGGTCCTTTTTGGAGATCTTAAACATGTTTGTTATAATATGCGATATTGTAGCCCAGGAAATTTCTAATGTTTTTTGTTCAAAATCTGGAAAAATTTTTCCTGTAATCAAAAATATGAAGGGAGGCACAGCATTGATTTTGATTTCTCGTAATTTGTTTGCGATAAGAGAAATTTTTTTGTTTCTTTCCGATATTTTTTCTAGCTGTTCACATAGTTCACAAAAATCCTTGAATAACATATTGGCACACTTAGATAAGAGAGCATTCACATTTAATTATGTCTAATAAGTCAATATCAAAATGCTCTTTTAGCATAGAATAAAAAAGAGGTATCGGAAAACCCACAACGTTCCAGAAGTCTCCGTCTATTTTCTCTACGAAAAGTGCTGCTAGTCCCTGTATAGCGTAGGCTCCTGCTTTATCAAGAGGGTATGATAGAGATATATATCGGTCTAATTGTTTCTCGGATAAGTTACAGAATTTAACTAGAGAAATAGAATAATCAGTTATCTCCTTCGATCCAGAGGCACAAATAATAGCGAGACCTGTTATTACTATGTGTTCTTTTCCCAACATTTTTCTTAAATATTCTTTTGCTTGGTCGTAGCTTTGTGGTTTCCCCAGGATATTGCCGTCTACGACGACGATAGTATCAGCGGCAATAATTATTTCATTGCCAGTATAATATCTGGCAACAGATCTAGCTTTCTCCAAGGCGGTTAATCTAACCTTATCGATAGGGTCTCCCGCTATTATATTAGGTTCGTATCGTGGGGGGTCAATTTTTATGGGAAGTCCTAATCGAAGGAGTAGTTGTATTCTTCTCGGTGATGATGAAGCTAAAATAAACTTCAAATATGTCACCAATCACTACAAGCTGTTCAAGTCCAAAAAATGATAGAATTATTAAATTTGAAAAAACAGTAATTTAACGAAGTGAGACAAATGAATAAGATACTTATCTTAGCCTTAGATGCGCTCGAATATGAGATTGTCACAAAGTTTAGAATGAAAACATTCCTTCAACAAGACT
>JAUQYS020000241.1:0-4592 GCA_030587585.2 Candidatus Njordarchaeota archaeon | reverse complement strand
TGTCTTTAATATTTTTATCGTAGGCTAAATTGAATTCTCTTGCTGTTTTAATCATTTTATCCATACTATCATATTGCATATCAAACGTTCTATAAAGGTCAACAGCTAGGCGAAGGATCTGTTGCAATTTTATTGCCATTCTACTATTCCTAAGAATCGTAGAGGCTATATCTAATGCAAAAATATCTACTTTACGAGGAAACATCGTAAACATTTTAATGAGATCTATGACCTTATCCGCTATTTCTTCTATCTCTTCGTCTCTTATGGAGATAAGCAATAATCTAAAAAAGTCGTTCAAGATCCCTCTAAAAATTCTGTTTGAAAGACTCTTAATATTATATTCCAGCATTAGCTCGCATGGTTCTTTTTCATCAGAAGTCAAATTATAGATTAGCCTTGTCAAAGCATCTGTCTGTTCTACGTTATGAGGAATTCCCGAAAAAAATAAGGGATATATCGACATATTTGACGCACCTAATAGAAAAGCATTTTTGTACGATGCTGTAAGTAATGGTTTTCCTAGCACGATATCGTGTTTTTCGATCTTAGAAAGCCTAGCGAAAATTCCTAACATATTTTTTATCCAATTACATCTTTTCTCGACCATTATAGATGATAAGCGCCGATTATAAAATCCAAATATGTGAATCTCATCATTCAATGAAAAGATAACTGATATTCCTCCTGGAGTTGTAGTATTGTTAATCAGAAAATGAATAGCTGATTTCTCTATGCGATGATGGGCATCTTTATAGAGCGCATGAAAGAAAGTATACATGTTATGTCTCCGTATAGTGTGTCGTTCTATTGACATAACACGTTTAGTTAAGAACATATCGAATCCCGATGTATCTATTATGTATTTCGCCTCTAAAACATCACGTTTTTTGTTTTCTATCATAATTTTCTTTATTAGCTCTGTATCTTCTATATATTTTCCCGCAACAACACATTTGTCTCTTATGTTCAAACCATCTATAGTTCGAAGTGTCTCTCTGCGCATTTTACCGTAATTGCTTACAAGAAATTCAAAGTTTGTTTCTAGAACAGTCCTCCCATCACTACCATGCACGTGAACTTCATCAAAGAAAATGGGATCCATCTTATCTATTTCTATTCCCTTTCTTTCCAACATATTACTAAAATATCCCGCTATTAACAGGGGTACTTCCTTGCTAGGATTATCTATGGGGTCCTTTTCTATTAGTGATATCTTATTATCTTCTACCAAAATTTTTGCACTTAATAATCCTGCGATATTTCCCCCAATGATAATGAAATCCAATGACATCATTAACCCTCATATTTCTATGGTTTCTGATAAATGATCTGAATATAGATTTTTTCTGATGCAAACTACAAAAAACATATAGCTTATCGGATAGACCACAAGAATAGCTTGAAAACAAATATAACTAAATGGAATAATCGAAAAATAGAGAAAAGCTAAAGCTATTCCTAGATTGATGAACAATATGTTTAAACTTTTACTTCGATAAGGCAATGGAATAGCTCCTGGTAAAATTAGAAGCAAAAATTCTTTACTTTTAGGGCGGTAGAAAGTATAGATACAGAGTAAGGACATTATACCAGCATAATTACCTACGTATATCATATACTTTCTCTGATGACTAATCAATGAAACTAACATATCGAAAAAAACAGAAAAAACTCCGCCAATGATATTACTGAGAAAAAAAATAGCAATCATAATATACGAGTCAATCTTTTTTTCGATTTTGGTGCCCAATATTATGATAGCTATCAATTCAAATACTAGCTGTACTTTCACAAAAATATGCTCTAAAGTACAATGAGCTAAAAAATACGTAAAAAATGGTATCAAATCCAACATAGTTATCGTATAATATGCAGATAAAGGCTTCATAAGCCCTCTATATAAAAACGCCAAAATATTTCCAAGAATAATTATACAAAT
Organism: Candidatus Njordarchaeota archaeon; assembly: GCA_030587585.2. Taxonomy (GTDB): domain Archaea; phylum Asgardarchaeota; class Njordarchaeia; order Njordarchaeales; family Panguiarchaeaceae; genus Panguiarchaeum. Next base: position 2,650 of record JAUQYS020000241.1, on the reverse strand, counting down.
TAAAAAAGATGTTCCAGGATACGACAATGCCGACTCATTTATTTTTTTAAGGTTTAATATCTTAGCAAACAAATTTTGTTTCATGATCCTTACTTGATCAAATTACAAACCATATTACGCTACTCTGCTATCGCTTCATGTTCACCAATTATTTCTTCTCTTTCCTCAAATACTCTTTCTCTTGATTTTAATTGATATTTAGCCCTTAGCTCTTCTAAGGAGATTCTTTCTAGTATTAATATTTGCCTCATGATGCGCACAATAGCGCCAGCTACCTTGTTTCTTATATTCTTAGATCTAATATTAGTTAGCTTACTTACAATTTTCTTAAACGTATTAAACCTAAACTCACCAGCAACCTCTAGGTTACCAGTAAGTTTCTGAATCTCTATAGACTTATCCCATACATTTTTCATTAGGTCGAAGTAATTTGCCACCAAATATCTTGCGACATTCTTAACGAATCTTGGTTTTATTCGACCCATAATAATCCCCACGATCTTTAGTGTTTTTCACTAAAAAATGAATATTTTATTTTTTCTCATTTTTTAAATTTGAAAGCCTATTACTTTGTGCCGATGTACCATATAATATCCTGACCATTCCGGTGCCGACCGGTATTTCTTGCCCAGTAACAACGCTCTCCGCTACGCCCGCTATTTTGTCTATTTCGCCGCATATAGCAGCAGCAATGATATGCTTTTTAACTTCTTCAAAAGCTGCTCTGGCAATAACAGATGGCTTAGCGCGTATTAGACCATATCTACCAATAGCTACAACTTTTCCGCTCCACATTTGTGCATCCACGGCTAGTGTTATGTGTCTCGAATCAACATCGAGAGAGTAATCATCCAATACAGCTATGGTTTCTTTTATGGCCAATAATCTGGCAGCCTCTATACCATAAATCCTAGCAAATTCCCGAATATTATTGCTTTCTAATCTCGATAGGTCTATTCCGTCTTGGTATAACAAAGGCGAAAGATCGTTAGCTGCTATGTTTATGTAATACTCGTATAGACCCTTCTTTATTTCTTCTCTTCCAATTTTAGCATCCCAATAGTCCGCTATGCCCTCTATTATGTAGGATCTAATTTTCATGTAGAGTTCTCCTAGTGATATAGCTTTGATTGGTCGTGATTTCTTACTATCCTCTTTTGGTGAAACAAAAATCATATTGTTGCTATAATCTACATCTATCTTCTTGTTTGTTTTTAGCTTCTCAACAACGTCACTTATCTTCATCCCAAAATCTTTTATTTTCTTGGGATCAATCTCCACTACGATTTGCCTCCCTTCGGGGTCCAAAGTAATACTCTTGACAACATCCTCAAGCCTAACTCCCTTAATCGAATTAAGAACTTTTCGTGCTTTCTTTTCGTTATGTTTATACCTCTTTTCTAGATACGCTCTTATCATGGGTCTCTTGAGCTTTTTAACGGCATCAAAAATTTCTTTTACTCTCGGCAAACCTCTAGTAATCGCCACGGCGCCAGCCCAATGGAAGGTTCTCAGAGTAAGCTGCGTAGCTGGTTCACTTAAGCTCTGACTTGCCACCACACCTATAGATTCGCCAGGATCTACTATTGCTTTAAGATATCTTCCATAGAGATAATCAAATACCTTCTTGACCTCGTCTTCAGAAAAAACTATGTTTCGATCAAAGAAATCTTTTAACACATCTTTAAGCTCATCGGCTGTTGCTTTTGAAATTTTTTCATGAACTTTTGCTATTAACCGATCATAATACTTCGGCCAGGCCTTTTTAGGCTGACCAGGCCTCCTATCCCTCGCTCTCTCCATGATTATTTCCTCCAGCAATGTCTCTATATCCGTTAATCTCCCATGATAAGACTTCCCAGTGTGTATACAATCTCCACCATATCTAAATTGTATAATGCGCCCATCTATCGTTCTAGCGCTTCCATCATATTCTATCCTTATATCCTGCAGGGCGTTTACAAGTCTTCTATAGAAATAACCTGAATCCGCAGTTCTTATGGCTGTGTCTACCAAGGAATCTCTTCCCGATGCATTGTGGAAAAAGTATTCTATTGCATCTAGACCCTCAACAAAATTACTCGCTACAAATCCGCCCGCAAACGGACCAATATCTCCTTTCTTAAAATGAGGCAAAGTTCTATCAATGTACCCTCGCGAAAGCCTTTTACCTCTCACTAAGGCTAGTCCCACGGTTGCTAATACTTGCTGTATGTTAAGGTCTCCTCCTCGAGCACCTGTTAATGTCATTATCATAAATTGGCTGTCAATAGGCATATGTTTTACTATCTCGCTCCCTGCCTTACCACGTGCCTCTTCGAACAATCCTATCAGTTTTTCTTCTAATGTGTCTCTTACACTAAGACCGGCTTCTGGTTCTAATTCGTCTCGCAGATACATATCTACGAGTTTATTCGCCTTTTTTGTGTATTCGTCCAAGATTTTCTTTATTTTCTTTCTTACCTCATCCGAAACATATACGTCCCATAGAGTTATACTAAAACCACGATCAGTAATATACCTTACAAGCATAGCTGATAGCCTATCCAGAAATCTTTTAGCTTCTTCGTAACCATATTTTTCTACAATTTTCTGTATTATATTCTCAGGCTTCTCAGCGCCAATTGAGTTCTTATCAATAAATCCTTCT
>JAUQYS020000217.1:0-3543 GCA_030587585.2 Candidatus Njordarchaeota archaeon | reverse complement strand
AGGAGCAATCCTAATTTACAATATAACCAATCCAGAATCATACCTTAACACAACAAAATGGGCAAAAGAAATGGTCTCCATATCTAACAAGAGACCAGTAATCCTAGTAGGAAACAAAATAGACCTCCGAACTGGCCAATCCAACTATCTAACAACTGATGACGACCTAAGGAAAGCAAATAGATTATCAATAATGCTTGGAACACACGTGCCCTCCATCGAAACAGCCGCCAAAAATAATGTGAACATAGATATAGTCTTCACAGAACTAGGCAGAGCAATAATAAAAGACGCATTAAACAGAATAGTTAAAAAAAGAATCTAGCACCAAAAACTCATGCAAAAATAACAAAAACAATCAACCCAAACCCAGCACCATACAACTAAAACAACCAAGACCAGTTCATATCACAAAACCACGGGAAAACAAAACAGAACTATAATTCCTTAAATAATAGGAATAAGAAAAAGTATACTAGGAAGCTCGGAGAGGAAACAGAATGGTCATAGTAGCCTCCATAGCAGGAGTAAAAACAAAAACAAAACCCGAAACTATTGGAGAAGCAACGGAAAAAACAGACAGCACCCTAGTAATCATGCAGGACAACGGCGAAATAATCAAAGAAATCAAAACAGGCATAGCAGCAACAGTAGGATGGCCAACAATATCAAAAAACCAAACATGGATAGGCAACACAGGAGACCCAATCAGACACTACGCGGACATAGGAATAATAAACACAAGAACCCTCGAAATTATCGTAGATCACGGACTACCATACCACCTAGCCCTAGAAGAACCAAAACTACCGTACAAAGCAACAAGATTCAAACCAGGCTACGAAAAACTAAAAAAATTCGGCGGCCTATACGAGTACCCAAGAGAGAAAACAATTCAAATATGGAACAACCTAACCCGAACAGGAAACCCCAATACTGGACGGATATCGTGGACAAACGACGAAAAATACATGTGCATTGACGCTAAAAATGAAATAAGGATATACGACATGAAGACAATGGAGCTAGTAGACATCGTGACATATAACGAAATCATGCACGCACTCCTCCTAGCACGAGCACCGAGAGAACTAATGAAGTGGGCTCCAAAAGCAATATACGCCGGGATAATAAACGCGGAAAACCCAGAGATAATATGGATACATATGTACACGTATGACAAACACACAGCCCTATTCGCAATACATGTCCCGACTAGAACAATAATATCGCCGATAAAGCATTCACTAGAAATAGTCTCAGACCTACTCCCCTCAACCAGATACATCCCCATGGAAAACTTGCTCAGCAGACACATCGAAGCACTAACAACCATAATGTACCCAACACCAACAAAAAACATAACAGTAGAAATAGGGTTAACTCTCTACAAAATAGACAGCCCAAACGACCCCAAAGAAAAATTGAGACTCGGCATACCACCAGAAACATACCACGACAATATCATCGTCCAACTAGACACAGAACTTAACATTGTAAATGCGGCACACACAGTAACAATAGACAACATTGAATACGGTGTGTACTCGTACCCACAGCCGCAACCAGACTATTTAGTTCTAAAAAGCATGTCTGGATTCAAGCCCTTATCTCTCGACCAAGAACCGTTCTTTGGCATCGTTCGATTAGATTGGAAGACCCTCAGGATACACTCCTACTTATCAGACGAAAAAATAGAGAAAATGGCAAATGAAATCGTAATCACCCACAATAAAGATTTCGTCACTAATTTCGTGGCCCAAGACATCTACCCACGTGTCCACGGCGATGAAGTATTCATAGCGATCTCCGCATGGCCAGCTGGCCAGAAAAAACGGGAACTCCCAGAAAAAATAGTGCTCCTAAAAACGGATTGGAGAACAACTAAAATGACAATACTGAACGAGTGGGAAGGCCACAGTCCAGCCTCAACAAACTCAGTACTATTCCAGTGGGGAGCATGGACAAGCTAAAAAAAGATTAAAAAAGAAAAGATCCGACCAAGCTGTCAACAAGGAAAGAGCCGAGAACACTACCAGTAGTGTACAGTACCCAGCCGACACCGCGGGCACCAGAAGCAACAACATTAGCAATAAGAAACTCAACTATCTCATAGGCAACACTAACAACGACGCTCCAAGGCTCGGGAAGAACCGCGCTGGAAACATATCTGATGAAACCCCATCGCCCAGGAATCCTAGTAGCGATCAGCAGTTGATCAATACCCATCCAAGATCCGAAAAGCCCCAGGACAAAAGGCAGGAACAACAATTCTAGCACATCCATAAAACCCCCACTATCACTCGCCCCCTTGACCCTAGCCCATGCATCTTGGAAATCATCGTACTCATCCCAAACCCAAAGAACGGCACTTAACAATACGTGAAACGGAACCATCCCAAAGATTCCCGCTTTATTTTCCTGCGCGTAAGCAATTAAACCCCCAGCTCCCGCCACCCCAGTTGCAAGTAACTTACCTCCACCGACGATCTCTTTTCTCAGAAGAGAGATCATCACTAGTAGCAATATGGCATGAACTATTACCCATGCTATTGTCGGCATCTTAAAGTTCAAGAAATCCAGAATCCACGTGTTCCCGCTTGCTAGACTGGCTAATAGGGCTACGCTACCTGTTACTGCCCCGATCATCGACATTAAACCAGTTATAAAACCAGTCTTCAATTCGTGCTTAAGCTCCCGACTCATCACAGGTTTCGGCAGTAGCCGTAGATGATCCGAGTTTGGATTGGCGATCGCTGATAGGAACAGCATTGACAGCGATAATATTTCGTCCAGACGTAGCGTTTTTCTACTATGCTTCTCAACAATAGTCTCTTCTTCCTCTGCCTTAAGATTAAGTATTCTTCTTAGCTTTTTCACCGCGTTCCCTATTTCGTTTTTGTTTCTTGGGATAAGTAGATTCTTAAGAACATTTTCTACGTCCCGAGGAAGTTTAGTTCCGATTCTCACTTCAAGCGTTCTTATCCGCTCCAACATCATCTGTAAGGTGTTAAGCGCATACTTTAACTTATCTTTCCTAAAACCATCCTCCATAGCATCCCTTAAGTACCTTATCACCTTGTTTATTTCGTTAGTTAATTGGCGCCGATACAGCTCATCGAGCTTTCTTAATCCAATTGAACTAAATATTGATTTCCACTTGTAGCTCCCCTCCTTATCCTTCTCCATAATCCCGTTTTTCATTCTCTTAAGACTTTCAAGAATTCTGGAGAAATCTTTCTTGCCAATTCCTTTGGAATTTTTCTTTGATACGGTTTTGCTTAACGTTTCATAGATTTTTTGGAGCCCTAAAATCTTACTTCCTTCTATTTTGATTCCGTTCCAGAGCATTTTGAATAGCAGTTCTTTTTCGTTACCTATATTCATTTCGATGTATTGGGCTAGCTCATAGAGTGTATGTATTGTTATTCTTGACCCTGTTTGGCCTCTATGCCATTTTATTTCATTGTTTTTGACAGTTATCCCTTCGCCCGTCACGAGCGATAGCATTTCGTAGCATAGGCGTTCCCATTTTTCTGATTT
>JAUQYS020000173.1:0-4551 GCA_030587585.2 Candidatus Njordarchaeota archaeon | reverse complement strand
TTGCAATTATCATATGTCCCAGAGAAAACGTGTGGAGGGTTATGATATATCTCCAGAGAAAATGATTGAAATTGGATTGTCTGAAAAGGTTGATGGATTTTCTTATACATATAACGAGCCCACAATTTTTGTTGAATATGCCCACGATATAGGTGTTCTCGCGAGGAAACATGAGCTTTTTAATACTTTCGTCACTAATGGCTATATGACTGAGGATACCGTTAACCTACTGGTAGATTTCTTGGATGCTGCTACGGTTGATATAAAGGGAAACGCTGAGCCTAGCTTTCTTAAAAAATATGCGCTTGTTCCTGACCCACAACCAATATTTGACACACTTATTCTCCTCAGAGATAAAAAAATATTCATAGAGATCACGGATCTTGTTGTTCCAGAAATTGGGGACAATTTAGATTTTGCCAAGAAATTATTGAAGTGGATATACGACAACTTAGGTCCAGAAACTCCAGTCCATTTCCTTAGATTTTTCCCCAGCTATAAGCTTTCGTATCTTGAACCAACCCCAATAGGGATACTCAAAAAACATTATGACTTAGCAAGAGACATCGGAATGAAATACGTATACATGGGTAATGTGCCTGGATCACCAACAGAGAATACATATTGCCCAAGCTGCGGAAAGCTTCTAATAAGACGTTACGGATTCGACATTATTGAGTGGAATCTAAAGAACGGTAGGTGTAAATATTGTGGAGAAAAAATCAATGTTGTATATGAGGATGATACTTCTTGGAAGAAAAAGAATAGATTTGCATACTTTTTCTAATTTTTAATTCGTTTAGACTCGTCAAATGAATCTTTAATATGGCCGGTATAGAATATATTAAAAGCCCGGGGCTTAGCTTTCCATTTGTTCTAGTTGTTATGAAGTGCTCTATACCGTGTTTAATTGGCTTAATAAAAAATTGTGATAGCCTATTTATAGAAATTCTTCTGCCAGATACGTACGCATAGTTAAACATAGACCATTTAACAGCCTCATACACGAACTTATAGGTCTCTCGATGAAAAGGTAAAAGAACCAACGAGCATATTGCCAAAAGTATATTCATTAGAAAACTTTTTATTATCTCTACGAAGGATGGTTCTTCTATTTTTATGTTCTCGAATGGGTCTATCCCATAGATGACTTTATATGACCTCATTATTGTAAACTTTACCGACTCTCTTGGAGCTAGTATTCTGCTCATAATTTTGCTGACTCTGAATATTCTTTGAAATCTCCACTTCTTTATAGATTTGATATCCGTAACAAATGCAGGCCTAAACATGCCAGTAGTGCTACTTAGAGCATAAAAAAGTCTACCAAAAAAGCCTTTAGGAACGAAAATAAGTTCATATTTCAGGCTTAGAACCTTTAAAATTTGTTCTAGTTTTTCTGCCTGCTTATTGTACTCCTTAACAACTATTAGGATATCGACATCTGAGATTTTGCTTACTTCATTTCTAACTACTGAACCGAAGAGAACTATGCTTAGTAAGTTGTCTCCAAGTATCTTTTTGGATACATTCACTGCGTCTTGTATGTATCTTTTAATGTTTATTATTCTTTTCATTAATAGCTCCTTGCTGAATATCGAATCATATTTACGCATAAGGATAAAAAATATTATAGATAATCCCCGATATTTATCATATTGTTTGGTTTTTTTCCTTCAACATATCGCTTTATGTTCAGGACGGCGTGGAGAATGACTTTTTTTCTTATCTCTCTTGCAAATCCCGCTATGTGTGGTGTCATTATGACATTTGGAAGTTCATGAAAGGGGAAATCTTGAAAACATACATCTGACCCCTTATCGGGATATTTCCACCACACATCTAAGCATGCTACAAATTCTTTATTTTTAACAAGATGGCTATAAAGCGCTTTTTGATCAATTATGGGGCCCCTCGCAATATTCACCAGAATAGTGTTTGGTTTCATGTATTCTAGCTCCTTCTTTCCTATAAGATTATATGTATGCTTTGTTAGCGGTAAACAAATGACTATTATGTCGCTATTCTCAAGTACATATTTAAGATCGTCTATTGTGCCAATAAAATCCACATCTACTTCTGTCTTTCCTGACCTATTAATAGCAAAAATTTTCATACCTAAACACTTAGCGATCTTGGCGATAATTTTTCCGATATTACCCAATCCAATTATGCCTATCGTTTTGTCAAAAAGCGCTCTTCCATAATCACGCCTCTTCCAAATTCCTTTTCTCATATTCTGATCATGATACAATACTTTTTTCGCTGCATTAAGAATCAAAGCAAAAGCATGCTCAGCTACGACTTGTGCATTTGCCCCCGAATTTGAGCAAACAATAATCTTTTTTGGGATTTTTCCCATGGGAACATACTCAACACCAGCAGAAAGAGTTTGAATCAACTCAAGATTCGCCATTTCTTGTAAAATGGCTATAGGTATATCTAATCCGCTCCCTGTAAGAATTATGTTTATTTTTCTTGCTACTCCTAACAATTCTTTTTCTTGAATTCGTTCCAAGTAAAATATATTTAAGATGCTACCAAGTGTGCTTTCTATTATTTCTCTATCCTCTTCTCGAGTTTTATATGTTACTAATAGGCTTTTTGCCAACAAATTCGACCGTTTATTCATACATATCTTTTAAGTCTCTCTTTTATACCATAGTACCCTATCACTATGCGAAGTAACTGTTCAAAAGCGTAATCTACTCCATGCCCGAGTAATGCTGATGTTTCAATATAGGGCACATCAAACCCCGTTGCCTCCGAAATTTTTTTTGCGTACCCGATCGCCTTTTCTTGAGGAACAGGATTAGCCATTTTCTCTCTTAAGTCCGATTTATTACCAACAATTACTACCGGTCTTTTTTCAATCTCATTATCTTTACTAGCATATTTCCAAAATTCATAAATCCAAGCGGGCAACGATTTAAATGTTTCAGGCCGAGATACATCAAAAACAACTAAAGCTGCTTTTGCTCCTTGGTAAAATAGCGGACGAACCTCATAATAGGCAAATTGACCAGCAAGATCGTTTAAAATCCACTTGACCCTAAACCGCAGTCCCAAGTCACTAAGCACCGTATTCTGTTCGTACATATAATAATCAGCCCCTATCGTCTTTTTGTATTCATGACTAAAACCTTTTTTCATGAATCTTTTACATAAAGATGTTTTGCCAACCATTCCATCTCCTATTATAACGGCCTTCAACATAAATCTTACTTCACTACTACTCAATGATGATCCCCTATCCTACAAAACACCAAAAAATAAATAAATACAGAACTACTCTGGTACTGGCAATGTCTCATTTCCGAATGGCAAAACCAATACTTTTGCGTCTGGATTCTCTTCCAATAATTGATTCAATAATTGTTGAACATCCTCCACGGGTTCTATTCTATAGATGCCCCTCAGGAGATCAGGGTCCATGCTGGATTTCATATATAGCCTATAATTAGCCACGGTATTGAGGATATAATACGCCTTATGACCTCCAAGTCTAAAATGCTTTTTGAGTCTATCCTTAACAGCTTTTAGAGCCTCATTAGTTTCTAGGTCTTTGTATTCCTCCATCCACTCAGCAAATATCCTATTTCCAGGACCATCTGGACACTCAGCGAGCACTATTATATTCCCATTTTTTCTTGTTGCACTTTCAGCAAAATATATTGCCTTATGAGCTTGATACAGATTTATATCGAGAGGTGAGCCGCCAGGGCTCGCTATAGTTATATCTGCTGGGTATGGTATTTTTACTATGTACATTTTCTCAACAAATTTTATTCCCTCAACAAAAGCTTTATCAAAATCTCCAGCATATGCCTTTACAATTTCCTTTTTAGAGTTTATTACGACATTTACCATAAAATCAACTCCTGCCAGCCTAGCCGCTTCAGTCATGTCTTCACTAATCGGGTTACCTATGTGTAGCCCTGCTCTCGCGTTTGGATCAAATAACATCGCATGGTTATGTTGAATAGTTTTTCTCCCAGAAACTCCAGGTAGTATCGATTTTCTTCCACCACCAAAACCAGCATAATAATGTAGCGTTATGTCACCAGTAATTATCTTTACATCGGCTTCATCATATATCCTATTTATATAGATTGGTGTACCATATTTTGTTGTTCCTTTGTATACAAGATCTGGGGCGTCACAATTGTGATTTATCCACTTATACTCGCTAGCTATTTTGTCACCTAGTAACTTTTTGGCTTCCTCAGGGGTCACATCTCTATGAGTGCCAGTAGCGAAAATTATTGTTATATCCTTCTTCTGAACTCCTGCTTTGTGTAGTTTTTCCAAAATTGGCGGCAACATTAAATATGTTGGAGCTGGGCGTGTTGCATCGTCTACTACAATAGCTACCTTATCGCCAGGCCTTGCTATTTCTTCGAGCTTTTTTGTTCCTATTGGATTATCCATTGCTTTTTTTATTTCTATTACCGGATCTGATGATCCTGGTACTTCTTTAGGCCATACCACCATCATGAAATTCTTATCGGGAATCGTTACTTCAACCTCGTCTTTACCGTACGGGATCTT
>JAUQYS020000165.1:0-2198 GCA_030587585.2 Candidatus Njordarchaeota archaeon | reverse complement strand
GGCTATCAAATGGAAAAACTATATTTTTAATTAGCTTTGAGCTAAAGCCTGATTTTTTGAGTGTTTCAATCATGTTGATACTTGCCCCGACAGGCCTCCACCGGATGCTTCTTCTTATCCACTTTTTTATTTGTTCATTAAGAATTTGTTTTGATAAAATGACTCCTCTTATCGTTTTTAGTAGGGACACGTATTTGACAAAGTCTACTTCATTTGACATCATGATGATCCCATTGGCAGCTAAAAATAAACTCGACAAAATTAAATACACTTATATTATAAATTCTAATTTGATTATATTAGGTTTGAAAAATAAACCTAGTTGTTGGAGGAGACCACCATGAGAAAAATATCTGATTATGATTTGCTAATGCTTCTTCGAAAGAATGCTAGGGCTTCCTATACGGAGCTAGCAAAGCATTTTGGGGTAAGCGATACTGCTATAAGAAAACGAATAAAAAAACTCGAGGACGAAAAAGTAATCATACGGTATACCGTAGAGATAGATCCAAAAAAAATCGGATTCAATATAGTAGCTCTAATAGGAATAGACACTCTTCCTGAACAATATATTTCCATAATCGAAGATCTTAAGAAGAGAAAAGACGTTATCAGCATGTATTCTTCTACGGGAGATCATATGATACTTATAGAGTGCTGGTTTAGAAATTCTGATGAGCTTACAAAGTTTGTCAAAGACCTAGAAAAAATGAGGGGGGTAACAAAAATTTGTCCGGCGATAATCTTAGAAAAAATTAAATAGATTTGTCGCTACTTAGATCCATGAGAAGTTTTCTATTATGTCTAATAAGGTTTCTCCGATATCGCCAATGTATGTGTCTATACCATATGCTAAAATTACTCCCGTTCGTGATATTTCTCTAATATATGTAACATAACAACGAATCTCCAAGTATATCTCCTCGTGATTACCAGCATCTGCATAGCTCTTCATCTTTAACACTAACATCGCGTATCTAGTATTATTTACCGTAACTATTTCCGTATCATTAACAACGGATATTATCTTAGGTTCCCTCGAACAACCCTGTGAACGAAGCCAGACAGTAAATTGAAGAATTATAAGCCTAAATAATGTCTGCTTATCCAAATACTTCTTATCCAAGTCAACTATATCTATTCCCTGAACTAAATAAAAGTTCATTCCCGCTTGGTACCAGCTATCACCCGATTTATAATGCCCACTCATCGGAAATGCCACAAATGTTACGCCACTAGCGCCAATAGGAGCCCATATATATGACATTCTCATCTCACTTAGAGTCCAATCGGATGGCAAAGACTCACCTATCCTATTCTTCAAGTTACTATCCGTTCTTAGTAGCTGAACTCCAGCATACGTAGTTATGGGAAATAGTATTATTAGCAACATTATGAGTCCGAGCATTCGTCTTTTATCATTTATTTTACCCTTAACTTCGCGTAGTATTGTTGGTAAATCGAGAGCTAGCCAAATTATCATAAACAAAATCAATGGGCCCAAACTATCTACTATTAGTATTACTAATGTTACTTTGAGGACTTCTAACCATTCCGGTCTCAGAACATTTATTACCATAAAGGAGTATATTGATAAGTCCATCATAACCAATAGAAATGGTGCTGATAAGATAGCTATTATTCCTATTAGCCTCATAGATACTCTATACTTAATTAAGAAAGGCATAAAATACGTTGCCAACAAAAATAGGCCAAAACCTAACACCGAGATTCCAACCATGACGAAAAGCATATAGCCCGAAGCAAGTAGGACGCCACCAGTAAAAATGAACAGCCCCGACAAAAACATCTGAGAAAATACTGGTTTTTCAAATTTCCCAAACACATTTCCGAATGCGATATGCAGAAACAGTCCATAAGCAATGTATCCTGGTACCTTCCAGATAAGTAAGGGGTCTCTAAATATTACTGAGAGAGCAACAGGAGTAAACGCCGCTACTGTCAGTGTCGTAAACATATCTGACAATGCTGCCACGAATACTATTCCAACTTTGTCTAACACTGTATACCCAAAATATTCTCCAACTAGGCCCATCATAGAGTTTATTACGATCACTGTTATGCTGATCAGTAGCCTATTTATTTTCTTGAACATATATATCACCCAGATCTGCATAGAAAAGGTCTTAACGATACGAAAGAACTTAAAAACTTCTCAAATATTACCTATCTATATT
>JAUQYS020000161.1:0-7315 GCA_030587585.2 Candidatus Njordarchaeota archaeon | reverse complement strand
AAACGCTATATTTATGCCTAGAGCAAAATCATTTACGACATCGATCGTAGAATAAATAAAGTAGAATACTACGGCTATGTTACCAGCACCAAACAAACTCTTAAATATCGATCTGACAAATGAACCAGGTAAAGATATGATGCCATTTTTTCTGTTTATTATTCTAACTCTGCTACTATTTATGACCCAATATGGAACAGATACAGGAGATAAAACGGCTCCAATAATCGTAGCAATAAATCCTATCAATATTATTCCTACACCAACATTCTTAACATTTAATCCTTGCTGAACAAATGTTGCGAAAGACTCAATAAAGAACCTCATGAACAATAACGCAACACCAAAGCCTATCCACGTTATGCTCATCGCATATTTTATGATACCATAAAAGCCTTTATGTTCACCCCTAAACTCCAAATTAAATAGTACACAATCTTTTATTTTGGCTTTTTTCATAACGACAAAGGAATTAAATTCAAAGCCAAGAATAACCAGCGCGATTTTTTCTCCAAGCAACCTTATGAGCAAAAACATTATTATTCCAGCAATCAAACCAAATATCGCCGATATACCATAAGTCAACACGACAACTATCCCAATGACAGCCACAAACAAAATAGAGACTATATCTACCTTCACATCAGACACCCCCCTATTTTCTTAGCAATAATTTCGGCTACCTTTTTGCCAGAAAGAAGCATCGAGCTAAAGATAGGACCCATTCTAGGGCCACCAAAAGTTGCATTAACCGCCATACCCGTAACAAATAGCCCAGGGATAACTTCGCCTGTTTTTTCTACAGTAAACTTCTCACCCTCTGGCGCATACATCGCTCCTTCTCCTTTAACCTTAATCTTAGCCTCAGGAACCTTCCTTGCTACAATGTTAACGACATCAGCATCATGTCCCGTAGCGTCAATTATTGCTTTTGTTTTTAGACATATTGGATCAACATGTAGCTGAGCTAGAGGTATTGCCGACCAGCTTATAACGACGCCTGTTATTCTGAGTGGATTATCTCGATAAATCACGTCCTCAACATTTATGCCTAAAAGTACTTTTGCTCCAGCGTCTATAGCCGCATTTAATAGCCTAGCTATTAGCTCTGCAGCATCCATCACAAAAACTCCTTTCCTTATCTCCTTGTATTTTGCGCCTATTTCTTTTAGAACCTCGTCTGCAGGAGCCGCCGCAACTACCTTATGAAATAAATTGCCCCCGCCTCCTATTCCTCCTCCTGGCGTTACTCTTCTTTCTAATACTACCGTCCTTATTTTTTTCTTGGCTAAATAGTACGCTGCCGTGAGTCCCGAAGGACCCGCCCCAACGATTACTACATCGGATTCAGCAATATTTAGCCAATCGTCCATTGCTTCTCTCAGAATTATTCTAGTTATCTCTTCTTCTGGAATCTCTGTAAACATTTGAAAACACCACGAATTTCATTTATCAATAATAGGTAATAAAGAATTGATATTAATTATCACTACCTAAAAAATAGAATCCAACCCAGATTTCCTATGCGGATCATATTCAAAGTCTACCCATTCTTACTACTTCCGCACTAATTCCCTCTATACTACTTAGAATGGATTCTATTTCATCTGCTAGACCCTCTTTTTCGGGAACAACTACCCTTATGATCAGCTTGTATATTCCATACACGAATGGTTCTTTTTTATGATCCACAAGCTTTGCGTATGATGGAAGCTTCTGTTTTATTAGTTCTATTACGTCCTCCAATTTTATTTCGTCGCTATCTGGCACAATTTCAATCACAAATACATTTTCAGCCATATTTTCTCACCCGTCTATATAAAAATAGAATAGTTCTTTATATCTCCCGAATATATTGTCATTCTTTTTCCTCCTCTTCCTCTTCTTCCTTCTTTGCTTTAAGGTATTTATGTAACGCCTTTAGGAATCCTGTCAGAAGACTCGCGGCTATTACCATTATTATCCAGACTCCCAAATATACTCCGACGTGAACATATTGGCCTCCTACATTAAGATCCATATCCTTTACTCCCTCAGCCCACGTCCATTCATAGTATGCTGCTATAACATACTTTAGAAATGTTATAATGGCACTATTCTTTTCGCTTACTGAATACGACATTGCCGTAAGAAACATTGCAAAAAGACCAAGAATAAATATCATTTCAACATTTAGTCCCACTATTTTTACGACCACAACTTGGCCCTGTATATTAACCCCTTTTGCAAACGCACTTAACGTGGCTAGTGGTAGGATTACCATAGAAAAGAATGTCCATATAGTCATAATTATTCCTGTCAATGATTTTGATATCCCCATACTAGCGCCACCATTTATAAATTATAAGTAAACATCAAGCCTATTATGTCTATATCTCTTATTAGTTGATCGACCCGTATTGTTGCTTTTCCATGATCATATAAAGATGGATCACTCATCTCCAAAACAAGAGTAATTGTTTTTTTGTCTCCTGGCATCATGTATACAGTCTTGCTATCACGGGCAATTATATTGTTGTTCTTATCATACAGCTTTATTTCTATGAAAAACTTTAGCTCAAATACGTAGCCATTATAACTAATATCAACATTTACAACAAGGCGCGTTTCTGATTGTTGATAATTCCAGCCAGTATGAATATTAGTCAGATTATAAAACATCAATGTTCCTATCAAAGTAGAAATTATCCAGATGATGTAGGCCAAAATTCTTAAAGATCCTATAAATCTGCTCCCCATAGTTGACCACAAAAAAATAACGTATCTTATTTAATTTATAAAATTTCGCGCAATAAAGATAAAAAAAGATTATTTAGAGCCTTCGCTTTTCTTTCTCAGATATAGAGCCAAGACTATTATCAATACTGATGTAAAAACCGAAAGTCCTAGGAAAGCAACAATAAACAAATTTAGTCGTTCTGGATGACTATAAGGATTCAGAGGATCGGTACCCGAATTAATCTCCTCCCCATCACTAAAACCATCACCATCAGTATCCGGGTTCAATGGATCCGTATTGTATCTGTACTCCTGAATATTTATTAATCCATCACCATCAGGATCCTTATCAGCATCCAAATAATCATTGGGATCAAGCCCATACACAACCTCCCAAGAATCACATATTCCATCGGAATCTGTATCATTATTTTCTGGGTCTGTGCCAATTTTCTGCTCGAAATAATCAGATAAGAAATCTAAATCATGATCCATCATAATCTGATTTTTTAGTCTTAAAAACTCGTTATCTCCACTAAACCCTTGCCAATAGACTCTCGATGCCGATGCTGATGGTTTTAGTGCATAAATTGTACCGTTCTCACAGGCCACAACAATTTCTAATGCATCGTCTCCGTCAAGGTCAACAGCTATAGGTGTCGTTTTTATTATAGCACTTTTAGTATCAAAAGATAAAATCGGTGTCCCACTTTTACCATCTACCACATAAAGCACTCCACTACCACTCCCAACAATAATATCTAATCTGTTATCACCATTTACATCAGCCAATGTCGGAGTTGTCATCCAGAAACTAAAGTTTTCTTTTGGGGAATAAATCCATCCTGCCTCTCCATTTTCTCCGTTGAGGGCTAAGACTGTTCCGTTATTTGTGGATACAATTATTTCTGGTTTCATATCTAGATCAACATCGCCTATCGCAGAGGTTCCCCAGATGGGTGCGTTTGCAGTATAATTCCATAACAATACCCCACTAGTATTTAGCGCATATATTTTATTATCGTAGCTTCCTACTACAATTTCAAGTTTTCCGTCATTGTTAATATCTCCAACAATTGGCGACGAGAATACGTATCCTTCTGTATCAAATTTCCATACGATCTCGCCGCTAGTTCCATCCAAGGCATATAAGGACCCATCATAGCTTCCAATCAGTATCTCGGGGCCCTGATCATTATCTATATCTATTATCGCGGGGGAAGACCTTACAAAACTATTAGTTTTAAACTTCCACTCTATTTTACCGTGGCAATTTATGGCATACACAAAATAATCACGCTCACCAACTACTATTTCAAGTTCACCATCATTGTCTATATCGTATAGAGCTGGGGAAGAAAATTGAGGAAAACTAGTAGCAGTTACGTTCAAATTAAGAGACCATATTATAGAACCATTTTTCGCCGAGAAAACATATACTTTTCCGTCATCACAACCCACAATAATTTCCTTTATTTTATCATTATTAATATCCGCTATTGTTGGCGATGATTTTATATCTCCTCCCAATATATTACTCCACAATAACGTTCCATTGCTTCCAGAAACGACATATAAGTTCTCATCGTTACACCCAAACACTATATCAAGGAAGCCATCATTATTTATATCTACAGCCGCTGGAGAGGACCATATTGTGGCATTAGTAGAGAATGTCCATAATATATCTACAGTTAAATTTTCTGCATTCTTGATAATAATCGTTGTAGACATAGCCTCATAATTACCAAAACTAGAAACCATGCATGCATTATATGGTAGTAAAATCAAAAATAAGATGATTATTGATAAGAATTTTTCTATTTTCCGCATTTTAGACACTAAAAAATTAGAAAATATCCATATTTATAAGCACAATGTCCCCACTCCTACATCCAGCAATGATGTCTCTACGTTTGGGATTCCACACAATGGCATTAATTGGTGATGAAAGGTACCGCTTTTTGGTTTTCTTTCTTACAAGATTATACGAAGCAAGGAGACCATCACGCCCGCAGCTAGCTAAATTTACTCCATCGTAGCTCCATCGCACAGATATAACCATCTGATCATGCAGCTTCATATTTACCATTTCTTTGCGTGTATCAACGTTCCATACATGGACACTCCCACTACTCGTCCCAAAGGCTATAATATCAGTTTTCGGATTCCAATCAATACACGTAATTTTATTCGGATGCTTGATGAGCAAATATTCAACATCAGAATCTTTTTTCCAAATTCTTATAGTTCCATCCCATGAACCACTTGCAAACATTTTACCATCTCTACTCCAAGTTACGTCAGATACTATTGCTATGTGACTCCTTATTGTTTTTATAGCTCTGCAATTTTTGCTATCTATAATTCTTATCGATGAATCATCAGAACAAGAAATCAATACATCTTCTTTAGGATTAAAGCGACAAGAGTTTATATTAAGGTCAAATATTTTGTTCTTGCATAAAATCACATTTTTTTGAGGATCGATTATTGCTATTGATGCATCCGCAGATGCAGACGCCAACAGTGTCGAATCCTTATTCCATGATAAGGCCGATATCATCGAGTTATGAATTTTCTTTTTTGAAATAATCTTCATTGCGCTCATATCTATAAGAGACATAGAACCATCAGAATAACCCACGGCTAATATTTTTCCATCTTGGCTCCAATCTAGCGCTGTTATCGTATTGACATCTTTATAAAGTACTTGCTCTCGTTCTTGTCTATAAATATCCCAAACTATAATACTTCTATCCCAAGACGCCGTCAAAATTTTTCCTTGATTCGGATGCCAATCAACATAGCTTATCATATGATTATGACCTTTAAAATTGATAAGATGCTTAAAGAATCTAAGGTTCCATACCTTTATTGTTCGATCTAGCGAGATCGTAATGAGAAATTTTTCATTTCTGCTTACAGTTGCCTTTATAATTGGTGCTATATGCGTACCGAGTTCTCTGGTTTTCTGCATCCTAAACGGGTCCCACACCACTATCTTGCCATCCCAACCAATGCTTATAATTATATCACTCCTTAGCCAGATAGCATGAGATACTATATGATCATGCCTCCCTAAAATTTGTGGCGTCCTTAGCTTTATATCAAAAATTTTCACAGTGCCATCTGCTGATGCAGTAACTATTTTATCCCCTATAGGGGACCAATCTGCATAATAAATTTTAGATACCATATCCTCAAGTCTATACACTAATCTCCCCGTACGGGGATTCCAAACATTCATCACTCCATCAGCAGAATAACTAAGTAGATACCTCCCACCAGGACTCCACTTTACATCAAGTATAGGTGATCTATGCTCCTTTAGTATAAATAGGGGATCAAATGTCTCATCCCATATTATGATCGTTCCATCACTAGAGCAGCTAATAAATCTTTTTCCTTCTGGACTCCATAATAAACGCGTTATTTTTCCATGGTGATCTTCTATAGCTTTCTTTTTGCAAGTAAATACATTGTGTATCAGTATTAAACCTGACTCAGACCCACTAGCCAAAATTGGCATCTTGGGATGTCTCGCCAATGCAGTAATAGTTGAGTTATGACCATCAAAAAATCTAACTATTCTGCCAGATGGGTAGTGCCACACGAGCACTGTATTGTCTGCCCCGCCCGATGCTATGTGTACTCCGTCATTAAGCCAAATTGCACAAAATATTGCGTCGCTATGTCCAACTTCTTTAATTATATATTTCTCTCCAGTTAGGTCAAATATTCCTTGCCTAGCTTTTTCGTTATCAGGATCAAGCATCAATAAATTTAGATAGGCACATCTAGCAGATGTTTTGTCTTTTATCTCTAAGTACTTCTCTGCTAAATCAAAAAGAAACTTCGTATCGGTAATATCTGAAGATTCCTCACTATTCAAGTATCCTTCACCAATTCGACCTATCCCCATTTTAATCTCGTCATATATGTTATATAAATCAGATACACACTTTTTTATGATAAATTTTGTTAAAACAGATAGATAATATGTTCAGATTTTTGGTGCCAGCATTGATAACAAGGATTATTATCTTTCATGAGGGGGGAATACCTATATATACTTGGCCCGAAGAAGAGGAAAACGTCAGTATTTTTTCGAGCTTTTTCTCGGCCATACAGCAATTTGCTAACACCCATTTTTCACAAAATGTATCATTAATAGGCCTAGAAAAGGATAATATCATATTTCTCAGACATAGCGAATATATTCTCGCTATTTCTTTTTCGGATCAAAATGAAATAGCACTAATGCAAAAAATCTCTAGGAAGATATTATCGGAAATAAGTAATATTCTTGATAAAAACATAGACGAAATACAATTTGAGAGAGAAAAACTCGCTTTGAATCTTAGAAATGCTTTAGCTAGGAGCGGCTTCTTTTGGTTGTATGAAATAGCATCAAATATTGTAAAACATGAAAATATTATGGGTCTATCAGTATTCAACATTGTGGACAGTCGTTTCGTAGAGCCTTTATATTACCCCCTAGAACCCTATTTGGGATTTGAAAAGGTCTTTAGGGTGGTATCAAGCGGCATAAAAATCCTTAATTTTCTAAAACAGAGAAATATAGAGCTTCTTC
>JAUQYS020000061.1:0-3955 GCA_030587585.2 Candidatus Njordarchaeota archaeon | reverse complement strand
CTGCTCCAGAGCTATTTCTGCAAACACGAAGCTGGGAAATTACTATGCAATAGAGCGAATTTTAGAAACCCTAATAGCTCGATTAAATATGGAAAGAAGCGAAGATATAATACAATATGTAAAAAATATATATGAGGAACTGAAGGATAAGATAAGCAGAAAAATAGGTCTGTTGATAGCCGAAAAAATTATTGATAGAGATTTCTATGGAGCAATATTAATGATAGAAGATGCGCTTAGACACGGTGCTAGACTTGATGTATATGTGCTTAGTATACTAAGGAGAATAACAAAGAAATTATGTATGAATGATATTAGCAAATTATTTCGTTTCTTAAAGTTTCTTAAGAAAATTAATGAGACGCTGTTTTATTCTATGCTGGGTGTAGCTACAAGTATTATCGATGCAGAAGACGAAGAACATGTTGACAGAATAATGTCAGAGATATTTATGACTACGCTATATAATAAGGTTATCTTTCTCTCCGAGGCCGATCCATCAAAAAAATTGTTCAGAGCGGTCTTTTCGGAAGTTCTAGATGAAATATTAGCTGAATCTGAAGCGATAAGTGAAAAGATATTGTACAGGATAGCGGTCTTGCTTAAGTCCGTAAATATAGATGAGACTATTGGACGTAAAATCGAACACATAATAAGAAATCTCCATAATCAACAAGAATACAATCTCTCAAGATTGATAGCAATAAATTATTCGCTAGCTATTGTTGGGAACGATTTTATCAGAAGCAAAGTCTTTCTCGATCTGGCAATAAACATAAGCTATCAAATAGACGGCATCATTAGTGTGCCAAAAATATATGGTGAATATATTTCATGCTTGGTGGAAATGGGAAAAATAGAGTTGGCGGCAGAAGAAATTAAAGAAGCATACGAAGAAAACAAATTTCATGGATATATAAATATGGATATTTGGTGGCCAATAATCCAGCGAGTTTCAGAAATAGAGATCATAGAAAAACTTGAGGAGACAGCAGGAGAAATAAGACACCGTATAGACGAAAAGGGACTGCGTATAATAGATTGTATTATTACTCTTGCTAAAATAAAAGCTACTGATTGCCAACAAGAAACAGAACTACTGTTGAATAAAATATTAGAATACGGAAACACATTCTTTGTTATAAAGGCCATATCATATCTAAAACAGAAAGAGTGTAATGATATTATAATAAAATTGGCGGATCGGGCTCTCGACATGGATTTAGATACAAAGGATCAAAGCGAAATACTATACGCAGCGATGCACTCAGCGATCGAACTGAAGAAAATAGACGAAGTGAAAATGATCATAAACAAGATCAGGAAAACAAGACTAAGCGATGCAAGAGAAATATATGCGAGTCTCATTTTAGAGATAGCAACAAAGATTTTAGATGCAGATAAGAAATTTTCATGCGATTTACTATATGAAGCATATAGAATATTCGAGAGCGTAGGGATGAGATGGATGAGTTTGAATGCTCTAGCCATATTGGCGGCGCATAAGAGTCTAGATAATACATATATATAAGTGACCAGAATGGTAGCAAAACTATTTTTGTCATTCAAAAATAGAGCCTATTATTATCTAGTGTCAAGACTTGGATTTGCTATAAATTGTCACATCAAGTACCCGCCACAGGGATTGAAGGTAACACCGTTACTTGTTTCGGCAAATAGGCTTGTTATCGAAATAACAAAAAAAGATGAAAATTTAGAGAAATGGCTCGATGCAGTAATTAGAAAAACCTCCTATCATGGAGTAGAAACATATATCATCGCGGAAGAAAAGGTATTAGACCTCGTCGAAGTATTCGCAACAAAAGACGTAAAAATAATACCCCAAGGAACAAATATAGTTGGTAAATATGAAATTGTTGCGGTTGATTTAAAGGATGTATCTAATATTGATCACAGTTTATATCTCTTGGGCGATATTGATATTCTGGATAATACAATTATTGATGTGGCATCGAGGAAAAATGTATGGGGTATATCTGGATGTGTTGACTTTATTCTCGAATCAAAACAAGTACTTTTCTATAATCGTAAAGAAAAAAAGTTTGAGTTAGTCGAAATGGAAGAATTTATTGAAAAAAATATAGGCCAAGTGATTGATCATTTCAAATATGCTAGTGGATTTGAAAGTCTTATGTTAAATGAGATCTTTCGATTTTTGTACGAAGCTAAGCATGGTGACGACACGGACATAGAGGATGCAAGAATAGGACTATCAGTAATAAATCTCTATGTGTTTTTTGATATTTGAGCGTATATGTGTTATCTTTTTATATATTGAAAAAATCTAGCAGCTATAGACCTTTCAAATGTTTGATCTAAATTCTTTAGACCTTTAACTCTAGACAATAAAAAAGGTAAATCTGAATGTCAAATATGGAAAATCAAATGGATATAAATGCCATATTGAAGTATTTGGGTAGTTTCGCCCTGCTAATAGCTATTTTTCCCTATTCAGTACTGACGATAGGTGCCGCGATAATAGATTCGGCAGCAATAAAAATAGTAACAAAGCTACTTTATTTGCTGGGCTTTCTTGGTTTTGTACTTGCCATCCTGTCGTACATTATAGGAAACGAAAAACAAACAAAGATATTCTTTGCCGGCTCTATCTTGATAACATCTATATCACTACTAGCAGTAGATTTTGATAAAATCAGCGATACTGGCACATACATAGGCATGGTTCTGATGTACCTAATACTTGGAGTAATAATGTTATTCTTGTTCATGAAGGAAGAAACCTTCGACGAAAACCTAAAGAACTATATTTGGATGGGCATAGGAATAATATACTTGATCGCGATTATAATGCAAGCAGTATACGAGGTGGGAGGATTTGACAATATCACCTTTGATGCCATATTAACATATAATTTTATAATACCTCAAACAATAGTTATGGGTGGAATCTTTGGTTTTTTCGTCGCGTTAATCATACTCATAAAACCAATAATGAAAATGATAAATCTATCAGAAGACATAATGAAAATAATAGACTTACTGCTAATATTCTCAATAGCTCTCGGCATACTCTTTGAAATTTATGGGCGCTTGGTTCCTCTGTACACAGCAACATTGGTAGTGGCGCCTCCAACTGGCATATTTGGGATACTATTCTTATTTGGTAACATACTAATAATGGGACAATTGTTCTATGCCTTACTAACAGCGGCCCTAATTCTACACATAATCCAAAAATACGCATAGAACCTTATTATAACTCTTTTTTTATAAACACCACCATTGATTATGCTATTTCTCTTTTTTGATTCGCAGTTTTGGAGACAGCGAATAAGTCTTATTTTGTGTAGTATTTCTCGATATCTGTTATGTCCTGTGTTAGATAGCCCTAGTTGTCTTAGTGCCTGTTTTTTTCTATTTGTTTTGCTATGACGTTGTGTGATAATTATATGTCGACTAGTTTTAGTCCGAATTGTTTTAGTCTATCGAAATGTTTTTTATTTAGCGTTGCCAATGGTAGGTTGTTGGAAAGACATATGGCCCCCACCATGAGGTCTCTTTCATCGATGAGTTTTCCTTTTCTTCTTAGAACTGCATATATTTCGGATGCTTTTATCATGGCCCTGTTATCGAAGTGAAGCACCATAAATACTTTTTCATAGTCCTTTTTGGAGTCCTTAGCATCAAACCCAGCAAGAACATCGCCTCTAACAAGTTCGTAGAGGTTAATAATGGTTATGTAGAGGTCATATTTTTTGCTTAGTTCGATAAGCGTATCTTGTTTTATCAGTTTTATGACATAGCTAGTATCTAAGATAACTCCTCTAATTTTAGGCCCCTTCTTAATTCATCGGTGGATTCAATAACAAATTTTTCGCTCTTTTTAAGCCTATTTTTGATTCTTTCTAAAGCCTCCTCCGCTTCTCTTAGCCTCTTTTTTTTCAAAAGCAAGAGCAAAAAATCATCCCAGCTC
>JAUQYS020000362.1:0-3026 GCA_030587585.2 Candidatus Njordarchaeota archaeon | reverse complement strand
GCCCAGCTATATTTGCTCCTGTATCACTATCACACACATATACGGGTCTGTTCCTTAGCTGATCATCTTCTGGAAGCCTAAATCCTTGAAAATGGTCTGTTCGATTTCCAACCATATATACAAGCATCTTATTGTCACTTATCCACACACGCCCTAGATAGTCTATTCCCCACAAAATATTTTTGCTAGCCGAAGAAATAATAGAAGTGTCTAATTTTCCACGTAATAAAGCTTCTTCCATCAGTATTATTGACTCAGCTATTGCTGATGTAAACTTTATGTAATCACCAGCATCATGCCATCCATCAGTCATATTGATGCGTGTTCCCCGTAATGGGCCATTATATATTACTCCATCATCAATGTGACAGATATTATGAAATGAGGAGGGGCCACAACGATTAAGATCGAAAAATAGTGATGCGTCAGAAGCGACATTGACATAACATTCTTTCCCAACATAGAAAATATATGATGACACATCACCTATTTTTATCGCATATTTTCCTTCTCCAAGGTCACTAAAATTGAGGAAATAGTGATGACTAAAACTATAACCTTGGCCCAAATCTGTGCTAATGCGATATATGTATTCCTCGCCCGTATCTAGATCTATTATCCGATACTCAAATCCAGAGAGATCAAGGTCTGTCCTAATAGTAGCATATTTCGACCCATCGGGAAGGTACGATATCTGATTTACCATAATATATGGATAATTCTTAGTCCCCTCTACCCAAGTCTTCCCACTCTGAATATAAAAAATACTGCACAAATAATCAATATACAAATAATAGGAACCACTAACCAACATTTACTCAATAAGATCGCCTCGAATAATAAAGCAAAAATTATTAGTAAAAGTTCTCGGTTTATGCTAATAGTTTGAGGGCCTGCAAAATCCCTTTTTCTGTGAGTTATGTTACATTAGCTTAGTTGCAGCTTTTATTTTTAATTTCTATTAAAATAATAGTATTATGCAGCTTTAGTATTGTGGTGAATTTTTATGAGATCTAAAACCGAAATAACTACGCTTGTTCCTTCTTCAGTGGTAGAAAATTTCCCAGAAGACGAATCTATTGTCTTGGCCGAGGTAGTAAGATCGTTTAACGAGGAAAACGTTAAAAAAATCAGGCATCTGAAAAGCAAATTGAAAAAGACAATGTTAACATATACCGCTGTAACAATATTACTGATCATCGTTGCGATATTAGTTATCTTATACATCGATATCCTCATCGGACTCGTATTTTTGCTTTCGGCGTTCGGTTCGCTTGGATATATGTTCTACATAAAAAACAAAATAACCAAGGAAATACAAGCTATAACGAGCGATATTGTGGTAGAGGGCGTATCTAAAGTTACTTACCCATTACTAGTAGCAAAAATAGGGGAAAACTATACGCTAGTCGATCTTGGTGCGCATGGAGTACCAGAATACATGAAGTACCTAGATTTTAGAGAAAAAGAAAGAGTGTCTAAGGCGGTCAGAAGAGCAAATGATTTAAACAGGATCCTCAGAAAAATCATATCCATAGATACAGCTAGAGAGTTGGAGAGAGTCCTCGTAGAAAAACTAAACAAACAAAAAGATCTTGAGCATACAAGAGCTTTGGAAGGCATTTTTCTTGGAGAAGTCGGAGAATTTTCAAAAATCGTAAATGAAAACATAGAAGAAAACTTAGTTCCATCTCGCTTTATAATTTTAAATGACAATATAAGAAAGGAATTGGCATCAATATTACTAAATGCGAGGACAGATAACGTAGATCCCAGAAACATAGAAAAAATATATGCAGCCTTAGTAGGCCTCTCTCTTGATGAAGCCATAAGAGTCTCAGAAAACGTCTTCATAGTTGCCGAAGAACTCGCCGAAGAACAGGAAGGAAAAGGTCTTTCAGTCGTTGTCGATGAAATATTGGATCATATCCACGGATATCAAGGTTTATTAGAAAATATGCGAGATCTCCTTAAGAGCACATTATCATCCGATCCAATAACTTTTCATGAGAGCATAAGAACATTCTTCTGTCCAGTGTGCGCATCGAAGTACATTGACGATATAAGAGAAAGGATAGATGTAAAGACATGGGTTGATCTTAAGGTTTTAGGGGGAGGAATCCTCGACGACCCAGACCTAAATAACCCCGATCTCATAGATCCAGCAGAAGTTAAAAAATTTAGAGACAAAATAGAAAGAATTATGGATAATAACCTACCTATTCCACTAAAAGAAACCCACATAGCCCTAGCTAGGCCTCCTATTTTGATACATGAAGGAAATAGACTCAAATGCCCCAAGTGCGGCTCTGAGTTTGATTATGATGAGCTTAAAAGTATGAATGCAGTAGTCCCAAATATTTTTATTCCACTAGCGAGAGGATTCGCCGCAATATTCGACGAAAACAAAGAAGACATGATAAATAAGGCTTCAGTAATTATAAGAAATGTCCATTCAAGCAAACTTAGCAAAAATCAACGAGTAACTCAACTCGAAACATCTTATAAAGTTCATATTGAGGATCTTCAATTAAAACTTGCTGAGACTGAAGCCAAAATCGACCAACATAAAAAAGTATTGGACTTGACTAAAAAAATATGAGGTGATGCACCATGTCGAGTACAACTTCCTGCAGATTCGATTCTAGCGTGATACGATCCTCTGCCGACAGAATAGTTCATGAGCTACGCTCACTCATAGAGGAAATGCAGAGCGTCGAAAAATTAAACAAAGAGCAAATAGATATCCTTAAGAGTCTCTTAGCAATAACAGTGGAGATCGAGATAATAAAAGCACGCTCCGAGATGGTACTTAACGAAAAAATCAGAGAAATACTACAAGAAAGACTTAAGAACGCTTTGGAGAGATACAAAAAAATGTATATATCAATAATACGAGACTTCACTGAGGATGTGATAAGCAACTTGGAGCACTTTATAAAACTAGCGAAAGAGAATCTTGATCCTTTAAGAAAAATCGTCGAAAGTATGAAAAAGCTATTGGAAGAAATAGAAACCATAAATCC
>JAUQYS020000357.1:0-2605 GCA_030587585.2 Candidatus Njordarchaeota archaeon | reverse complement strand
GAAGAAGTAGTAAAAAAAGCAGAGGGACTACCAGTATATGTCTGGCAAGTTGTAAGGGAACTCAAAATAAGAAAAAAATCTCTTAGTCTTGAATATGCAAAAACTATTCCTCAGGGAATGTTGGATTATGTGGATGATATTTTGTGGAGACTTCTAGGTGGGAAAACAGAACGCTATGAGGCTCTATTGACATTGTTGATCATGACAGATTTCGTGAAATTTTCTGTGCACCAGGATCTATATAACTATATTTATTTGATTGCTAAAGAACGTCGAATGAAAACTAGGCTAGGCTTGGAAGACATAATAACAGACGCCACGATAGAGGATATTTCGCGTTATCTAGCACGAGATGGTGGAGCATATGCATTTAGACTTCCACACGACTCATGGGCAGACGTACTGAAAGGAAAAAGCAATGGTCCGATGGCGTCTGAAATAACGAAGATGAATTCGCTATATACAAAGAAAAAGAGAATGGATATCGTGATGGAAGCTGCTAACAGGGCATGGCATTATACTTTGAAAGACGCTGAAGATGCATTTCGTAAAAAAACGTTTAGAGACAATATTGTGATAAACTTTGGGAAAAAATTTTTGGATAAGGTTATTACAAAGAAACCTGTAAGGCCTAGTGTTGGTAGACGTGAAATTCGGCCTAAAAAAGCAGAGGTAATAATTATCCCAGAGAAGGATAAGATATTAATATCAGGCGGTGTGGCATCTATGCTATACGGAATAATGATATTTATAGTATTCCTTGTCATGAATCTTATGCCAGAAGCAGATCTATATTATGATTTGGGGCAACTAAGACTATTGATGATATATATAAGCATCTTGGTGCTTTTGATAGGATTATCATTTATTAGGTTGGGGTATGTCTTGGATAAAAAATTAAGTGGTGTGATTGCTGGTCTATTCTTCATAATGTGGTTTGCGTATTTAATTAATTCGGTCATCCTCGGCGAGATATACGGAATAATAGAAGATCAGATAATAAGAGCTAGAACAACAATTGGTTTCTTCTGCGGATTGGCCTTAGCCAATATGTTTAAGGATACTGGACGCCGCGTAGGCCTTATTGGTGCAATACTTATCTTCATAGGTATGATTCCAATAACTCCTCTATTTGAGATAGGAATGTTCCTCGTAGGGAGCGAGATAGTTCGGTTATCAAGATAGAGTTCATTTAAAAACTTGGTTTTTTATCTTTTTTTCATAGTTTTTGTGGCATATTCTTGCTTTTAAGCTAAATATTTTGCGATATAATTAAAAATATCAAGTAAGTGATGAGGGGTTTTTGATGGATAATAGGCCTATAGTGATTAAGGGAGATCGTGTGGCGCTTGGGGTACTAGTAAAGGAGGATGTAGATGTTCTATGGTACTGGGTTAATGATAAAGAAGTCACACAATATTTGAGTGAAAATCTTTTTCACAAGATTCATACAAGAGAAATGGAAAAAAATTGGTTAGAATCGATACTGGAAGGCAAGGAGGACACGTTGGCATTCGCTATTTTGTTATTGCCAGAGTGTAGAATAGTTGGTATAATATCGTTGTCGAGGATCAACTGGATAAATAGAAATGCTGAGCTAGCAATATTCATAGGGGCAAAAGAATTGTGGGGGAAGGGAATAGGAACAGAGGCGATTATATTATTGTTAGACTATGCATTCAATATATTGGATCTAAAAAAGGTATATTTGAGAGTATTTGAGTATAATAAAAGAGCAGTAAGATGTTACGAAAAGGTTGGATTCCGACGGGTTGGTGTACTCAGAAAACACAGACTTCGACATGGCAAATACTGGGACGTGATAATAATGGATATTCTAGAAGAAGAATACAAACAAAGATACAAAACTAGGATTAAGCTGAATATGAACGATACATGAAAGGCCGCATATTATCTGATATCAGTAATGGATTTTTTCTTAATGGCTTGGTCGTAAAGCGAGAGGAAGGTTTTTTCTCAAGTGTTTTGTAGGAACATCGCTAGATAGTACTAACAATTTTATATATTATGAAAGATTTCTTATTTTTTGTGTATCTTTATTTTTGCTTGGGTGATGATTTTTGGACGTTGTGTATGGGCGTATTAGGGATATTGTGAATCCAGACGCTTATGTTGTTGCTGTCAAAATAGGAGACATAATCATTATAAGGGAATATGATCCAAAAAAACTTCTCAAGAAAATATGGAAAAAATTCGAAGATATGAGTGACAAGGAGAAAATACAGGTTGCATTGGAAGCCAAAAAATGGGCGCGAGAAAAGTAGTCCTAGATACATCAGTATTTGTGGCTGGGATTATTGGACATGGAGCTTCCAAAACCATATTGGGTGCGATTATAGATTGTAGTATCGTACCGATACTCTGCAGAGAAATTCTGGAGGAATACATACGTGTTATACATTACCCAAAAATCGTGAAGAAAGTATCTCCAAGCGACATATACTCAATAATAGACGCAATACATAAAAAAGCGGAAATCGTTGCATATGAGGACAAAATACATATCTGCAGAGACTCAGAAGACGACAAGTTTATAGAGCTCTCAGCAAAAACATCAGCACTACTCATAACACTAGACAATGAT
>JAUQYS020000163.1:0-4303 GCA_030587585.2 Candidatus Njordarchaeota archaeon | reverse complement strand
CCACTAAACTATACTGATTATCCGATCGACATAAATACAGTCAATAAAACTGTGACTCTCTGCGCTAAATTTACTTCTCCATATTCTGAAGTAGTCCTGAATAAGACAGAGGTATATCAGTATGAGACCCTCAGAATGGGTACCTACATCTATGATGCTGACGGAAATGCAATTGTTAACCTAAGTGTAGTTCTAGAGCTTAGAGACTTTGATGGAAACGTAATTATTTCAAACCAGACCGTAGAAGAGTATCCTGGATACTATGTAGGATATTTGAAGATCGGTAATGTGCCGCATGGTTCCTACAAAATAGTTTTTGAAATAACAACCCGAGGAGCGGAGATAGAGGTATCAACATTAGACATAAAAATAAGATCTATGCCGCCAGAAATATCGTTCAGCATAGAGCAATACATAATGTTAGGGCTTATTATTATATTATTCTCCTTGGCGGTAAGTATACTACAATATCGACTATCAAAAATTTCTCGACGGGAGCCGGTGAAAAACATAAGATATATGGCTGTTCTATACGGCCTAGGAATGATAACAGCACTATCGCTATTCGGACTTTCATATGTTGGCATGATCGAAGTTGGCTACAGGATTTTGGCGTATGCATTATCATTCCTACTTGTCATCATTCTTTATGGACTCTGGATCTATATGGATGGATATAGAGCAATAAAGCTGCAGAAGCCAGGAAAAATAAGTCTAGTTCTTGGTCTAGTCCATATGATAATACCGATATACATAATGATGCAGATAATATCTGAAGGAGCCGCAATAGAATGGTTCCAAGAATACATCATCGAACAACAAACATCGCTAGGCCCATTCCAAGTTCCCGCATTATTCGCCAGCTTTTTATCTGCATATGTAACAACTTATCTTGTCGTAGTCTTCACGGCCTACAGAGATATCAGCAAGGCACATAAAAGAGTAGTTTCGTTCAGTAAGTACGATGTCCCTAAGGAGCTCATCGAAAACGAGGCCCATTATCAGCTAATGAGGCTGTCCGGAGGTATTAGGATAAGAATATTATTATTCCTAGGGCTACTAGGTGTAAGCCTCGTAACATCCTTACCATTCCTCCAAAACGTCGCATTATTAATAGTAGTCATCCCAATAGTACTACTGATCATAGGCCCATACATGAGCTACGTCCTAACCGGATACATAACAAAGAGCTCACCAGAATTCTAGACCCTTCCTCTTTTTTTATCTTGACAAGATCAAATATTTTTCTATTCTTTGCCCTATAGCTACGCATCCTTTATCGAATTGCTACATTCCATAGATATATAATGATTAGAAGACCCTTATATTGAAACTGCCAGATATTCTTCGACGGCGTCTATATGTATTGGCTAAGATATCAGCTACCTGCACCTCAACAGATCTATCATCTATAATGTACGGCTCAACTCTGTTGAGACTATTCCTCATATAATACAAAAAATCCGAACCAAGCACAATTCTGTCTACTCCAAACTTTTCTCTAAGACTAATAATAATTTTAGCAATCTTATTTGAGTGCTCCTTAAACCGCCCACGAACAATTATTATTTCAATATGTTTAATATATCTACAGATTCTATCAGTGTTCTCAGCGACCTTCTGAGCCAATTGTCTTCGCCGTCTAGAAGACAACGCATGAAAATGCAAATAGCAATCGCCACTAAAACCAAGATAAGCACAAAGAATTCTATGAATCACTTTAAAAATCTCACTTTCCGCGATAACAAGAATCATTATGTGCTCCGAAGTATCACCAGCCAACAAAATCATACAAAACACACCAATAAACTTTAGCTTTATAAATCAGATAAGTATAATTTATATTTAGAGAGAATGTTGGGATTACCCGGATTACCGGGGACTCCCAACAAATGTTCTCGAAAGAGCTAGGGATTACCCGGATTACCGGGGACTCCCTAGCAATGATTCTATATGATGATAACAACTTCGTAAAGCGTTCTAAAAACGAAAGCCCAAAATCTGGAACATTTCTTGAATATTGTACGTATTCGAAACATAATAAAAATCCATACATGATAAACCCAGCAAAAATTGTATAATATACAGTATCTTTTCCTGTCTATATGAAACGTCTATATAAAAACAGCGCGACCCAGCATAATGAATACTACATGGAGTGGCCTATTATAAATAGAATATCTACATTGTTAGAGTAGCATATTTATTAGGTTATCTACGTGGTGCCCCATTATGGGCATAAAAAGAATAAACAAACTGGCATCCTCACGGAGATGGAACGTATGGCTAAGCGAATGGGACGGACAAAAAGTAATTGAGAAAACACCAGCATACACAATAACACCAAAAGAAATAGAATACTACGCAAAGAGAGCAAAAATATGGAAACAAAAACTAAACAACAATCCCAACGTGGCGAAACTCATAGACTTCGACGAAAACAACGCAAGATTCATAATAAAATACTACCCAAAAACACTAAGACAAATACTACAAAAACGAGGGAGGCTTCCAGCAGGCGTAGCGAAGGGAATAATACTAGGAATAGCAAACGCACTAAGACAAGCACACGAAACAGGCGTAGTGCACGGAGACATAAAACCAGAAAACATACTACTTGATGAGACAAACACACCAAAACTAACAGACTGGGAAGACGCAACACTAATAATGGAAGAAGACAACATAGTACAATACACACCAGGATACGAAGCACCAGAACAACGAAGGAGAGACCCAACAATAATCGACGAAAGAACAGACATATACCAACTGGGAATACTCCTATACGAAATGATAGAGGGGAAAAAACCAGAAACACTAACATTCACAAGAACACCACAATACATAAGGAAAATCATAGCGAAGTGCCTAAGAGAAAACCCAGAAGAAAGATACCAAACAATAGACGAACTAATAGCGGAACTAAGAATAGAAAAAACACAACCAACCCCAACACCAATACCAGCAACAATAGAGGAACCAGAATGGATGCAACTCCCACCAATAGAAAGAGTAAAAAAATTCCTAGAAAAAATAGAAAGCAAACCCGTGGTAATAAGCACAGAGAAAATCGCAGAACAACTAGGACTAACAACACAACAAGTAAAAGCAGCAATAAGCATAGTCGCAAGAGAAAAAGGAGTAGCAATACTAGAAGGTAGAGTAATAACAATACCGGGGGTAATACAATTGGCACTAAAAACACAAAAACCAATTGCAGAGATCCTAGCAGGACAAAAACTCCCCGTAGAATGGTGGCAAAAACTCCTAGAAGAAATAGAGAAACAAAACATCGTAGTACCATTCGGAGAACCAACAATAACAGAAGCAGCAGAAAAATCAGAAAAAATAAAGGCAAAAGTAGCAATATGCGCAGGATACGCAGTACCAAAAAAAATAGAACAACAAATACTAAAGTACATAGGAGAAAGAAAAACAACACAACAGTTAATACAGGATACAGCAACAGCATTTGTTATGCCAACACAGGTAATGCAAGCAGTTTTAGTCGGACAAAACTGGGTAAAGTTTAGATACAAACTTGGTAGAGATATTGATTCTATCGCTTGGAGCCCTGATGGTAACTACATTGCTTTTAGTGGTATCTATGGCTATACTAGGATGGTTAGAGTCCTAAGAGTTGGCTCATGGATCAATGTATTCGAATTCATTGATGACGATATAGAAGATTTAATGGTTACTTGGAGTCCCGATAGTAACTATCTCGTAATTGGTGGTAACAGAAAATCTAATTCCGTCATAACTAGCTTTGTTAAAATATTCGAGGTAAACTCATGGACTAGTATATCCGATGATTTGGCTCAGCATCACATATTATCCTCAATTACTTGGAGTCCCGACAATGATAAGTTAGCCGTTGGATATTTGGATACGAAACTACTTGTAATACCTACTAAAATAATATTACATGAAAATAAAGAAGTATTAGATATAATAAATCGTTATATTCTTGAACGAGAATATTCTCTTGCACACAATTGTCGAGAGGCATGGTCCATCGCTTGGAGTCCAGATTGTAGGTTTTTGGCCATTGCAAGTCGTGACGGATGCGTAAAAGTATTCGATACTAATCGATGGTCTGAGAAATTTAAATGCAAGCTTGAAAGGTACGCATGGTCCATCGCTTGGAGTCCAGATTGTAGGTTTTTGGCCATTGGAGGAGGTACTGAACGCGGTTATATAAGAGTATTTGATTCTCATTCATGGATAAATATATTTGAATGTAAAAATTTTGGGGGAATGGTATCATCAATTAGTTGGGATCCCAATAAAGAATTTG
>JAUQYS020000269.1:0-2413 GCA_030587585.2 Candidatus Njordarchaeota archaeon | reverse complement strand
GGGGGTACCAAAAGCCACATCAGCCCTAGAGCTTCAATATATTATATGATAATTTTAGTTTTATAAAGTTTTTTCTATTGGTTTGAGGGTCTTCTTATGTTTATTTTGTTGCTTGATAGTATTGGTTCGTGGAGGTATATAGCTGCGGTTGTTGTTCGGAGTATTCCTCGGATTTCTTGTCATCATGTTGCTGGCTTGGATAGAAGTAAACGTAAGAATATAATTAAACGAGCCTTAGAGATTTTGTCTTCAGAGTGTTATAGCGTATGTATTCATGCTTTTATTCACCAGAAAGTTAGGGTGTTGTCTTATAAAAACAGAAAATCGAAGAAGCGCCTTTGGAAGGGAGCAATAAAGCATGAATTGACTAGAATAGCGAATCATTTAAAAAACTTAAAGTTCTGGCCAATAAATATTGTATATGCCGATCGCGAATTTGAGCTATATCGAGATATTATTGAGAAAGTCTTTAAGTCTGATTATGTTTTCATCGAAAGGTCTGACAAATTATGTCTCGCAGATGTGGTCGCATATCTAAATTTAAGTGATCTCAACTTATTAAAAAATATCAAAAAATTTAAGGAGATTAAATAATTCGGAGAAAAAAGAAAGCACAAAAAGCAATACGAGCACTAACTTTTGATCAAAATTAGAATTAATGTTATTTTAGATATTAAGGATTAAATAGATTATTATAAATCTGGCGATGATGAGGGAGGTGATCACGGAAGTATGAAGAAAAATTATTTCTGAGTCTTTTATGATATTTTATTTCTTATTGATCTGGATGATGAAGATTTTGCCTGATAGATGAGGAGGCTCCAAAGGGCTGACAGAAGGAATTACATATTTTATATCTGGTTGTAAAAATGGAACGTCTATCTACTGGTATTCCTGTATTGGATAATCTTATGCAGGGCGGCATACCGAAAGGATTTTTTGTGGCAGTAACAGGGGAACCAGGTACTGGAAAAACAATTTTTTGTATGCATTTTATATGGGCTGGAATACAAAATAATCAGATGGGGATATATGTTACAACGGAAGAAAGCCGAGATAGTATAATTGCACAGGCAGAAATGTTTGGATGGGATTTTCTGGACGCCATGGTGAAGGGAAATCTTATAATAATTGATGCATTAATGAGAAATAAGGACGATGAATGGTCTCTTTTTAAGCTAACTGTGGAAGACTTGGTCTCGGCTGTGATCAGGGCAAAAAAACGCCTAGGTTATGGACATGTTCGGCTTGTAGTAGATTCATTATCGGCTTTTTGGTTAGATAAGCCAGCGATGGCTAGAAAATACGCATACTATGTAAAAAGAATGCTTTCGCGGTGGGATTTAACTATTTTGGCTACATCCCAGTATGCTATAACAACAAGCGATGCTTTTGGCTTTGGGATAGAACATATAGCTGATGGCATAATAAGGTTTAGGAGGTTCATAAGGAAAGGAATGTTGCACAGATATATAATTATCGAAAAGATGCGGCAAACAAATCATGATCGACGGATGTGGGAAATAGAAATAGTGGATAAAAAGGGAATACGTATAGTGCGCCCAGCAACGTTGACTAAAGAAGATATTGCTTTGCATCCGAAAGTTGTAAGAAAAATTATCGAATCGAAACAAAAAAAGGAGTCAGAAATATGAAGAAAATAAGAGAAATTGTGTTTATGGGGCTGAGACTAAAAATAAGTGGCGCAGTATATGAGCCTTCAGATGATACAGAGATTTTAGCCAAAGCAGCTCTTTCCCTAGTAAAAAGTGGAGAAAAAATACTGGAGATAGGATGCGGAGCAGGTGCAATATCTATTCTCCTAGCTAAGAAGGGATGCAAAGTAATGGCGACCGATATATCAAAAGAAGCAGTAGAAATAACAAAGATTAACGCCAAAATAAATAACGTACACATAGACATAAGGTGGGGAGATCTATTTGAGCCTGTAGAGGATAAGTTTGATGTGATAATTTTTAATCCACCTTACTTACCGAAAGATGATTTAGATATATTGATACCAGGTGAGTTTAAAAAGAGTATAATTGGTGGGGAAAAAGGAAATGAGATAGTTATTCGATTCATAGAAAATATGCCAAGATACCTAAAAAGAGAGGGATACGCGTTAATCGTACTCTCATCATTATCGAAAATAGAAGAGGTCCTAGAAAAAATAAAGAGATACAAAATGAAGTATGAGATTGTAATGAAGAAAAAATTTTTCTTTGAGGAGATATACGTTCTTAAAATTTCTTTTTAATATTATAAAGATGTATAGGAATAGAGAACAAAAAATCTCATAACCAAAAAATTAGAATAATAAACTCATATGGAATCTTATCTGATTGAGATGGTGGACAATGGAAAAAGCTATGAATGTTGGTGGAAAAGTTGATATCACTAGCTTTCCTCG
>JAUQYS020000207.1:0-7394 GCA_030587585.2 Candidatus Njordarchaeota archaeon | reverse complement strand
GGATTTCCCGCAATTCATTGCAGGGAGGAGGTCAATGCAGATATTGGCTACAACTAGTTCTTGAATTTTTTAGCTCCATTAGTCTACCTTAAGTCCTTCTCTGCTTGTGGTGATTTTTGTGCCTGTCCTTATTTCGAAGTATTTGTCTGGATATTTTTTCCTGACATATTTTTTCGCTGCGTCACCACTACAGTGGGTGGGACAGATATACTTGGAGATTTGAGCTAAGTTGTCTAGGGCTTTTCTTGATGGATTGTGATAACCACCAATGACCAAAAATACTTCTTCGCCGAAAAGCTCGCTTAGTCTCATGGATAACCTATCTACCCCTGGGTGACTACAACCAACAATTATTACAAGGCCCACATCGTCAACTCTAATACCGAGAGCCTGTTCCCTGATGCCAAAAGGCGATGATTTAAGAGGTCCACTAATCCAGATATCATCAGAAATTTTTAGAGGCTCGTTAATAATAATAGGCTCTAACCCCCATTTTTTCAGAAAATCAACACCACTCGATGGTACATAAATTTTTAGGCCAGGCTTAACTCTGCCAATATATTGGAAGCCTCCATAGTGGTCTCCATGCATATGGCTTAGAACCGCAAATTCTATTTTTTCCACATCAATATTTAGCTTATTGATGTTGTGCTCTATGATGTTAGGCCTCGTGTCAGCATCAAAAAGAACCGCTTTTTCGCCCATATCGATATATGCACTCCAGCCCCAGTCATTCCTCAGGCCGGGTGCTGGGACGTTATCATCAAGAACGACAATTCTTAATTCCTTCATATTAATCACCAAATATATTGATTATAAGAATAAAATATATCGCTTCCTAGTTTTTGTCCTTTCGATGTTATTTATGGTTGTTTATCCACTACTTTTCCGAGTCTTTCAGCGAGTTTTAGGTCTTCTATATGAACAGTTTTCTTTCATCTGTTAGCTCCACTATTCTCAGGTCTGATGGTAGGTCTCCTAGGAATGGTCTCCCAATGTTTCTGCTGTTACAAAAAATAGTGGGAGAAAGCCCCTAGATTGTATTCGGAGGACGAATCGCGGTCTTGGGGGGAGGGTGGGGCTGGGCGGTGGGAACGCAAAACTTAAAGACAAAATAAAATAAAGTTTTTTTAAATTTAGTAGAGTATTTATTATATAGAGTCTTTACTTTATAGAGGATATCCTCTATGAATAAAGCGATATTAGAGGCACCAGCAATTGGCGAGAAGTTTTTCGATAGGGAGAAAGAACTTAGTGAGATTATAAATTCGATATTAAGAGGTGAGCATCTGGTTATTATTGGATACCGTAAAGTTGGGAAAACATCGATAATATTTAAGGTTGCGGACGAGTTGAGGAAGAAAGGTTTTTTGTTTGTGTATACCTATATTCCTGAATCGACTAATGTGGAGCTTATAGCAAGAGAATTTATGAATGATGTTCTTAGCTCCCTTGCGGGCGAATCTGGTGTTCTAAGCTCTCAGAAGGCGTTAAAAATAGCTATTAAGAAATACCCAAAAATTGCGTCCGAGATATTGTCGTTCAGCGAATTAAAGTGCGACGAATCATTTTTTAGAGATGGAATACTTCTTCTAGACAATGCGTTGGAAAAAATAGAGAAAAAAGTAATTATCGCTTTTGACGAGTTCCAGAATGTTGCTAGTGCGTCCTTGGGGATTCTTGACTATTTACGGCAGGCTCTTTGGAGAGCGAAGCGAATAGTGCTTATTTTGTGTGGTTCAATGATAAGGATGATCGATAACATTTTGTCTAGACCCTCAATGCCTCAAGGACTGAAGAGAATAAGAATTACGCCATTCGATTTTAGCACCGCTAGGGAATTTATAATAAGCCTTTCCAGAAAGACAATCCCAGAGACAATAATGGCTTTTATGTACTCAATTACGGGAGGAACGCCGTTCCATCTAAAGGTATTACTGCAAAGAATAAACAGTATGGAGATCGAGAAAATCTCATGGTGGAGTATAAGGAAAATACTAGTAGAGGAACTCATGAATGATTCTGGAGTACTCTACAACTATTATATGGCGATAGAGACAAAACTTGAAAGTCTAAGCGCCGTGTACCTAGAGATTCTATATGCTATCGCTACAGGCAGGCGAAAACTAAGCGAAATATCAAGACTAATGAATAAGGAACCACAAGAAATCAACTATTATGTAAGGAGGCTAAGGGAGATGGAAATAATAGACGATAACAACGTAATCATCGATGAGATGTTCGAGATGTGGCTAGGGGTTGCGTGGCCCATAATAAGAAAGGCACCAATACCAGAACTAGAAAAACGCAGAAAAATATTCCTGCAGGCCATAGGCAAGGTCATAGAACAATACAAAAACATGCTTGGTCTAGCAGTTGAGACAATGATATATGAACTAGTCAAGAAAATGCATGGAGAAAAAATCCTCGGAGAAAAAATGCCAAACCCCAAACAAATACTAAGAAACGTAACAATCGACAACAAAGAGATAGACATCCTAGCTCTAAAAAATAACACCGCATGGATCATAGAGATAAGCACATCGCCAATATCAAAAAAAGACATAAGAGAATTTGAAGAAAAAACAAAACTTCTCAGGGGATACAACATCAAAGGCAAAATACTTGTGGCGCTCTCCACCATGAGCCACGAAGCAATCAAACAAGCACTACAACTCGGCATAAAAATATGGACAAGGGAAAAAATAAGAAAAATAATGAGATACTACAAAATACCAATAACACCAATCCTATTCTAAATCTCCTTAGCATTAATATAAAGACTGTACTATCGCTATGACCAAAATGATTCAACAAAAATCGAACTTTACCTCTTTAAGTCCTAATAAACAGCATATCGGGAAGATAATAATGTCACAAAAATTTTTCTTGTGGTATTTAGATATGAGGTTATGCGGTGTGTTGCTTGGTTATAGTTTTTAAAGTAAAGCTTGATAATGGCTCTATTAGGGTTCCCAGAGAAAATACTGAGGATGCTTGGGCTTGTGGATGGTTCGGAGGTTGTTATTGCTGTTTCCAGCGACAGAATCATAATTCGTCTGCATCGAAGGGGAGTTTCCCGATATAGATGGTCACATCGAATGGCTTAGAAAGAATGCTCCAGCATGTTTTTCGGAGAAAGAGACTGTTGTGGAGAGTAAGTGGGTGAGCATTGATTGGATGAGAAAGAAGCTAGGTTTGAAGCAATAATGGATGTGGGGCCAATAGTAATATCCAATACGAAAAATCCAGTCCAAGAAGAGGCACTTTCATTCCTACGTAGAGTTCTGAGACTCGATATACTCTGTTTAATCCCATTATAAACATTCTTGGGCACCTACTTAGTTATGACGAAATACCTTCGCGTTAATAGATATGAGGCCTCTAGAGCCCTCATAAAAACACTATCATGTAATCTGCCAATATACTATGGGGACATTCCAAAAGATATTGTTGCGAGGGTACTCAAAGATTCGGCACAATATGACGTCGAATTCTGGGACTCATACGTTGCGCATCTAGCAAAGGTTTTTCGAATAAAAGTAGTCTATACTCTCGATGCAGATGACTTTAGAAAGTTTTCCTGGCTTGAGCCAAAGATATCTATCAAAGAAGAAAGCTTAAGAGTTTACCATAAATGGGGTTTCACCTTCGTGGACAAATGTGGACGTTCATCCACGAAGGCTTCGGGCATCATAGGGAGTTCCCGAGCCACGCTCGAAAAAAGGTTCCCCCTCACCCGCATTCACCGGGCCCCCATCCCTTCCTGTGCCCTGTGGTCGCCCAGCAAGGGTCATCGGAAGGGCACCCGGCACATTCACGGTCGCTGGTAGACTGGCCCGAGGGACTGGTATTCATGTTTCTTCTGCTTTGTTGGGGCCCCCGAGCCAGTCTGTGTTTCCGGGCGATGAAAAACACAGAGGCCCAGGGGCTACTTCAATAATTTTAATAATTTTGTATTCTATGTTTATTAAGGTATTTAGCTGGTGATTTTATTGCTCAGCAGGACGAGAATCGCAATTTTGTTATCCCTTGTCCTGCTATCTCTATCGCTATATAAGACATCAATATTGGGACGAGGTCAGATCGAGCAGGATAGTGATCTAAATGTCATTAATATCAGCGAGGAATTATCCGTATGGTATGTTATTGATGAGTCTGGCGAGTATTCTATAGCGAATGACTATATTGATCTTGGCTATGATATAGGTATTCTAATAAACGCTGATAATGTGATACTTGACGGCACGGGACATATGATGGATTCTAGCGGGGCGGGATATGCGATATATGTAAATAATAGTAGAAATATAACAATAAAAAACTTTGTGTTGTCGAACTGGAGCACCGGTATCAAACTAGAAATAGCATATAATACATCCATAGAAAATGTCGATATATCAAATTGCACGAAGGGGATAGATATTTATGCGTCCTACATGATCTATGTCAAGGATACTGGAGTAATGCAAAATACTTATGGTATTTATACAGAAATAGATTGTTCTGCGCTGGAGATAACGAACTGTGACATAGAAAAGAACATATATGGCATATATCTAAGTGATGCTGCTAGTTCGATAATAGCGTTCAATATGATAGGATATAACGAGGAATATGGAGTATATTTGCTGGATGATAATGGCGTACATGTGTATTGCAACAATATCATAAACAACAGTTATGGCATCAAACAGGAGTTCTCAAGATATAACTACGTGTACATCAATAACATCATAAATAATACTCAGAGCTACGTAGAAAAAAACACATATAACATAACGTACTGCTCACCACATGCGCTCAGATATAAGTATGGCGGAGTAATATATAGGAGTAAATTGGGGAACTTCTGGGATGATTATAATGGTACCGATCAAAATGCCGATGGAATAGGCGATTCTAGTTATTATGGTATCGATGAATATCCGCTCGTAGAAAAAATAGAGAACTATAACATAATGTGGCCACCAAAGATAATAAAATACTCACCATTTGCTAAGCTGATAGAAAAAACGGCCGGAGAAAAAGTAGTATTTAAAATAAAAGCAGACCAAAAAGTTACAATAAAATGGCTGAAAAACAATGAGACTATTCAAACAAAGGAAAATGTAAAGGAAGATACCCTAATAATAACTGTTGGAGAGGGCCAACTGAACATAACTGTAATAATTCTAAATGCGAATGGTACTGATAACTTTACTTGGACTATAATCGGAAGACCAGCAACATCACCATCACATTTCATAATCGGCAATATAGACAATATTATCATAATCGGAGTAATAATAATAGTCATAATCATTTGCGTAGTAATAATTTTGGAAAAACGAAAATCGTGATCTATATTCTAATGGGAATCGAACATAGATATGCTCTTTTTTTGGTCATTGCTCTTACAAAAATATCGCGAGAAAGCCCTCAGATTGTATCTAGGGGATGAATGCGGTCTCGGGAGGGAGGGTGGGGCTGGGTGGTGGGAACGCAAAATCTAAAAAGAAAACAGACATAAAAGATATATTGGGATGATGAAGCCTGTAGAAGAGAAAAATGGCGAGAAAGCGGGCACATAGAAGCGGAAAAGAGGAAAACGATACGGGTGAGCCCCGCATCCGCGGGATAGCCCTAAACGCTTTCTATTGCTACGTAATGTGGATATGTCTCAATAAAAGATTGCGCTTTTGCCTCCTTTTAGGTTGATAGCTTTTTAAGACACGAGTATTTATTGTATTACCGGAGCCAAACAAAAAGGCGAGCTAGGGTGCGGTGAGTAATCACACTAGCACCAGACCTAACCAACGAAAAAAATAGCAGAAATGATAAGAAAAGCAAGATAGGGCGACCAAGTAAAATGCCCACACTGCAACTCAACAAACATAGAGAAGGCGGGACACAGCTCGAAACTATTATGGAGAAATGTTAAGAGAGGGGAGTTCCTACGTTCTGGTGAATCCAAAAGAGACATCGCCGATCTGTCCGTTTTGTGGTTCCAGGCTGGTGAGGGGCGTGCCCCGAGGTAGCTCTACTGCAGAAGGTGTAAGAGAGGTTTTGGAAGGGATGTTGTTGCCGTTTTGAACCTTGAGAAGAAAGCCGCTCTCAAGGGGCGGGTGTCGTTCGCCCCGATGCCTAATGACTCAGTCTGGAGGTAGCTGTGCTATCGATGAAGGGCTGGATGAGGAGAAAGTTCCTACTGTTTATACCAGATGAGACAATTTCAACCGAAATGATGCGGTAGGGACGAATGGGATGCTGATGATCAATGTTTTTTCTTTTATGAACTCTTTGGGACTATGTTCACTATTCCGAGAAACCATTTCCAAGCTGGGATTATCTCGATCGTCTTACCATTTATTATTTCTTTTCCCTCCTCTTTATATGTGAGGATTACTCCTCTATTAAGCCCAAGCTCTCTGCATGCTCTCACTAATGAGTTTATTTCTCTTCTTCTAACATTCTCCTCTTCTAGGGACCAAGCCGCCTGTATTAGCGCTATTGGTTCCAAGTTCCTGACGACAACGAAATCTACTTCTCCCTTATTCCTACTTCTCCAATAATAAATGCTTACTGTGGGGTCGTTGGACATCCTTCTCTTCAGTTCTGTGTAGATTAGGTTCTCTAATAGGCGTCCAAGATCATAGCTTACTGCTGTTGATGTGATGAATATGTTGTCGGCGATATATATTTTCCTAGGGTACATGAGCTGATCCTTTATTGTTCTTGAGAATATTGCGACTTGGTCGATGAAGAAGACTTTCTCCGCATATCCTACATATTTTCCCACGGTCTCCTTTCCCACTCTATGCCCAACACTCTTGAGCACATTGTATGCTTTTGATATACTGAACTCCTTGGAGTTTATCAATAATCTTATTAGATCCTCCAGTGCCGGTTTATTATCCACATCAAACTGGTCGCATATATCCCTATTAATGATTGTCTTCAAGTATTCATGCGCTAGAAAAATCTTCCTATGCTTTCCCACAACAAGAACAATCTCGGGCATACCACCAAACTCAACATATTCCCTAAAATAGTGTAAAAGCTCGGATAACCTTTCATCGCTCAATTCTATGTGCTCAAAATCAATTCTGACACCCCGAAACGCCAAGAACTCCTTAAAGGTTAGTGGGTAGATTCTTAGTGGGTAGCTCCGACCCCTCAACTCTCTTGGTATGCCGTCGGCTGAAAGCTTACTAGTAGATCCCGAGATGAATAGAACTGCCCTCCTCGAATCATTAATCCTCCTAGCCCATGCACTCCACATGGGAATCCTATGAATCTCATCAATGAACAAAAATAATTTACGCCTAGCCCCGAATATCTCTCTGATTACTGGTATTAGTCTAGTCAAAACCTTGGTTCTGCGTGGAATTCTTTCATCCTCCATGCTTATA
>JAUQYS020000129.1:0-5731 GCA_030587585.2 Candidatus Njordarchaeota archaeon | reverse complement strand
ATGAACTTCTACTTTCGATGTATTAGTACCAAAATCTGTTTTTATT
Source organism: Candidatus Njordarchaeota archaeon (assembly GCA_030587585.2). Lineage (GTDB taxonomy): Archaea > Asgardarchaeota > Njordarchaeia > Njordarchaeales > Panguiarchaeaceae > Panguiarchaeum. Next base: position 5,685 of record JAUQYS020000129.1, on the reverse strand, counting down.
CTTCTCACAACCACCATATTCTGGTCTACTCCGAGAAGTTTAGCTATTTCTTCTCTAAGTTTTTTTCTGGCTGGAGTCGATTGTGCATCATGTATAACAGCGAAGATATATTCTTTTCGATACAAGAGAGGATTTTCTTGATCTCTTATTTTCCTTATCACCATATTACCAGAGCCCATATTACTCCTCCTCCTTCAGCCGTGTAAGTTTATCGAGCAATTCTATTGCTTGTAAAAGAGACGTCCTCGCAAATAGGGGTATCTGAGGTTCATCAAGGATTGATGTTAATTTTTCAATAGCATTTGCAGACCTTAATGCTATGTTATATTCCTCCTTTCTAAGCTCAGAATATGCCTCCCTCGCAGCTCTCCTTATATTTCTAGGAATCCCAGGATTATTTGCTACGGATTTCAGAATATTCATCGCCTGTTCGAGAGTACCTTCCTCCGTAGACATTAACATCACCTAGAATTAAGCCTTTACAAAATATTCTATTTTTTAGTATAAATATTTATATTTATATTTATATTCACTCGCAAATGCAAACAATATATCTATGTTCTGTTGCGAAAAACATCATTATACCACGAAAAACAATAATCAAAAATATGTGGATACCTTACAGACCCCACGTAAACCCATGTATTTTCCTTTTTATCTGAATAATCTCCTTAAACGCCTCTAAAACATCTGGAGATAACAATTTTTTAAGATTTTTATCCCTATTTATTCTTCGCGCGACAGATTCCGGAATATCTGAATATAAAATTTCACCTTCTTCTACATCTCTTCCCACAACACAATTAGTAATCGAAACAGCCACATCCATTCCTACAACGGCTTCACTTAGCGATTTTCCTTCAGATTGAATAGATTTGATTACACCTAACGATTTCCCCTTAGAATTCATTATCGGCATGCCTGGTTTGATTTTTCCTGCCAACACTCTGACTCCTATTATTGCTGGCTTTGATCTTCTAAAAACATAACCCGATAAAAATTGGAGCTTAGCAGGAAGTACTATTTCCTCTAAAATTTTTTCCCTTACCTTCCGCTCATATTCATCTAAATAAGCATTAAATTTCTCGAACAACCTAAAAATAAGATTGTCCCATATTAACGGCACTTTCTCTTTTTCTATTAGGTCTTTTTCCTCATCTAAAACCGGAACGTTAAATGCTACTACGACGGCCCATTTAGGATCCATTTCTTTAACTGCTAAAGCATGGAAAACTCCTTCCTTATCGACGGGACCCACATACGTTTTTGAAACAGGAATGTTATATTCTCTAAACTTTTTTAGTATTGCCTCAAGAGTTCCTAGAGTATCAGCAAAAAGAACTATACCAACCTGATCTGTCTCAAATATAACCGTTGATATGTCCTCAAGAATCTCTCTCTTATACTTCTCAACAAGTTCATTAAAATTTGATACATTTTCAGATATTCCATAAAACGGCGAACCTGCCAATACATCATCTAGATTAGGTGCAACTATTCTAACTCCCGCTGCTGCTTTTATTTCATTCACAACATCAAATCTATCACGAGGATCCCTTATCTCATCTAAGGGCTTTGGAACAAACAAAGACCTTATTTTAGTTACGATTATATCATTCGCCGCTCCAACTACTATCCAATCTCCCTCCGATAATTTTCCATCCACCAAAATGACATCTATAACTGTACCAGCTCCGGGAACTTTCCTAACCTCCAAAACATTACCTCTAGGCTCACTAAGATGAAGCTTCAATCTATCTCTAAGAAACTTTCCAGCAAGCCCAGCAAGTAATAACAACAAATCTGCTAAACCCTCGCCATTCAATGCGCATGTAGGTATTATTGCTACAGTTTTACGAAAATCAGATACACGATCGTATCTATCGGCAAGAAAACCATATTTATACAGATCTTCTATGAGTCTGTCTAACGCAAATTCAAGCTCTCTTATTGCTGAGGGCGATTGCTTGCGCAACGAAACTATAAATGGTGTTTCTGGAAATGATCTCCATCCCGGCAACCTATCAATCTTATTTGCCGCCACCACAAATGGAACCTTATATGTTTTCAACAAATCTAGTGATTCAAAACTCTGCGCTTGAAAGCCCGACCTAACATCAACAACAAGAACCGCTATATCCGCCAATGATGCACCACGAGCTCTAAGATTAACAAATGCCTCATGTCCGGGAGTATCAATAAATAGTAGGCCAGGAATCGGAATTTCCTCTCTTCTTATTTTTATTATTCCTTGCTTAATGGCTGAATGCGCTATTTCAAATATGGTATCTGTAGGAATAAAACTTGCACCAATATGCTGGGTTTTTCCATGTACCTCTTTTGCTTGGACGCTCGTTTTTCTGATCCAATCCAATATCGTAGTTTTTCCATGATCTACGTGCCCCAACACCGTAACAATCGGTGATTTTAACTCCATTGAAATCCACCATATCACCACTGGCTCAACTTTTACTTCATGCTTAATTTTTAATATGTCGCAATATAGAAACTCATTAGGGTTTCTTATAGTTCATTTTTTATTTAACTATTTTTATGCTTTTTGTATAATATTCACTACAGATTGATGGGTAATAGGAATGGCTGTGAATTGGGATGTTGTAGAGTTTATCCTCTTCGCGCTTGGAATACTCGCAACGATCCTGATATTATTAAATCATTATTTCGAAGCAAAAACAATTAGCGAGCAGCTATGATAAAATTCATTTTTTCTCCAAAGAAAGTCCCAGTTTTTCATGGAAAAAAACTGAGGTCTCTCATCGATATACAGCCTAGAAAATACAAAATAGATGCATCTTTGGGCAAAAAAACTCTTTTTGTCACTATCGAAAAAACAAAAAATTCTCTCAAAATTGACGACTTTTCAATAGATCTAGATGCTCTTAGACTCAAAATTAAAAATACACGATTAATATATACGATAGACCACAGCTTGCTGTCTCCTGTGTCCTTAAATTTTTCTGGGTCTTTATTTCAGCTTGTTTTATTTGAGAAATGCATAACCCCAACGTTGGAAATATCGGGCATACATATGCACAGAGTCCTCATAGATCCACTGTTTCGAGACGCTAAGATTAAAGTCTCAACACTCAAACCACGGCCGCATTCGCGTGTTCTTGAGATATGCACTGGACTTGGTTATACAACATATTGGCTGATGCGAAAAAAATGTAAAATCATTGCTACAATAGAAAAAAATGAGCCCACTCTGCAGATAGCAGAATATAATCCTTGGAGCTCTCATCTTGAGAACGCACCAATCATAATTGGTGCTGCGGAGGATGTACTTAGACACTTCGATAGCTGCTCCGTTGATTACCTACTGCATGATCCTCCTCGTATTTCTATAGCGCCAGAGTTATACTCAACAGACATATATCACGAATTCTGGAGGATATTAAAGCCGGGTGGAAGATTATTTCACTATGCTGGAGAACCCGGAAGAAAACGAGGAAAAAGAACTATCAGAGGTATTTTAGAGCGCCTACGTGATGCTAAATTTTCTAGTGTCGCATATATTCATAGAGCCCAAGGAGTCATCGCCACTAAGCCAAACTACTCCATTATCTAAGCCATTTGTCATAGGCATCTTTAAGCATTTTCCATGAATCTTTGCTTATGTATCCCCTATCATAGTTCCATTTCTGTAAGTTATATACTGGGCGAAGTATTTCTGGGTCTTTCTCTAATAGTTTATGAACTGACCGTAATTGCGATATTATCCAATCTGCTACTGCATTCTTTAGGTCTAATGGATGAAGATTCTTATCGATATAGTCCCTAGCTATGTCCTCAAACTTTGTATATGTTATCGGTCCACCATATTTTTCTGGTCTGTTTACAGTAAAATCATCCGAATATGGCATAATTACATGTTTTAATATCGAGAATATTGGATTCTTATTCGGATCTGCTGTTTCTGGAGGGCAGTATGCTTTTCTTAGTTTTCTTTTTATCGCTTCGGGCGTATCGTGGATTGCTATGTGTGTTTCTGGTTTTGATGAAGACATTTTTTCCCCCGGTTTAAGGCCGAGTATCATTGGTAAATGAATACATACAGGCATTCTAGGCTTTCTTTTTAGCTCTTTTACAGCTTCATGTGTTAAGAGATCACGTATTAACGCATGTATTTTTCTTTGGTCAGTACCCCCAAAAGCTAAGTTAAGATCAAGATATATTATGTCTAAAACTTGCATTATAGGATATATCGCCGCGCCGACTTGTATTTCTTCTTTTTGTCGCAAAATTATGGTTACTGCTCGTATTGCTCGCTTCATAGACATCCTTCTAGACAGAGTAAAGAGATCTGTAATATACTCTTTTGTTCCCTGAAATTCTGAGCCCAAAATATACTTCGCGTTTACCCCAAGGGCCTTAAATACAGGAATCCAATAGTTCGTCGATAGGTCTTGTATTATGTCTAATGGCCCCTTATTGTTTAGATATGCGTGATAATCCGCCAATAAAATCTTGACTATGCCTATTTTACCTATTTCTTTTGCTTTGAATAGTGTTGGGAAGTAACCTATATGTATTGGTCCGCTCGGTTCATAGCCGCAGTACGATACTATTTTCTCTTTTGATTCAATTAATTTTTCGAGATCATTCATAGTAATAACAAATTCATCTAGTGGCTCTGCAACATTATTTAGTATCGCTTTCATAACAGGACTCTTATTCATTTTTTTTCACCTGCTATATTAAATAGAAGAAAAAGACGAATACGAAAACAGATATTATCGAGGCCAATATTGCTGTTATTTTCTTTAACATGTGTGTGTATGCTAATCCATAACCTACTAAGAACGCAACTCCCAACCAGAATGGGACATATAAAAAGGATGTTCCCATAAATACAGCTACCCCATTAACCGTACTTGGCGATGATGCTGAAACTACAACTATACTTACTACATGGGCAATCGCAATAAAAATCTGATTATACCCCACCAAACTCATAACATCCCGAAAAACTCCCACACCACCCACAATTTTCATCGCAATATGGATAGCTATAGATAAAAACAACCACAAAACTATCTGAAAAAAAACCGCACCCATAATTAAATATGCGACTGCCGTAAGATTTAGACCTACTCCATTCTTAAGAAAAAGTACTGCTACCTTACCAAATAATAATAATCCACAAATCAAAGCCACGATAAATCCTCCCATCAAGTCAGGCGCACTCGCAATGTGTTCGATTGTTTTAAAGGGATTTCTTATTAACATCATAATTCGGAGTATTCTTTCACGAAAAGAGAGACGAGCTATGAGACGTTCTTTTATAATAAAGCGGAGATCATATCCACAATAAGGACAAAAAAGATAGGTTATCGGCACATCGTTCTTGCACTTTGGGCATCGCATATAATCCAATAACTACACCCCGAAAAATATCTTAGAATAAAAGGATAATAGAATAATAAAGTTTTATCAAAAAATTTCTGGGCTATCACTTTTTCATAAATTTTTCTATCCTATTTATAGCTTCGTTCAGAATATTCTCTGGAGAAAGAAATACTATCCTAAAATGTTCACGACCAGAAGTCCCAAAACCTGATCCCGGAGGCACAACAACACCAGTTTCCCAAAGAAGGTCTACGCAAAATTTTTTATCGTCGCTATATTTCTCTTTCTCGATCTTAGGGAACGCATAAAAAGCTC
>JAUQYS020000144.1:0-1571 GCA_030587585.2 Candidatus Njordarchaeota archaeon | reverse complement strand
CCAAAAATGATCCTTCAACATTTTGTGCTAGATAACATATATAGGAGCTCGCTCAAAAAAATAAAAAATCCAGTTCTAGAAACAAGAAGCATATCTGGCATACCTTTTGAGGAATTTCTTAGATATGTGCTAAAAGAGACATTTCTAATGGTACTTTCTAGAAAACAATTTGAGGAGTGGCTATCAAACAAATTCAAAAAATACATAGAAAACAAAGGACTGAAACCAGTATACTGTGATAAGTGTGGTTTTCCAAACATACCAGCAAAAGACAAAACAATTTGCATAAGATGCGGTAATATAATTGGGGGTCGCATACCCATATCGGAAGGCGCAAGTAAGGAGATGGAAAAGAGGGAAGCAAAAGGGAAAGAAATTGGTGCCAGAGAAACAATAGAGAAGAAAAAAGAAGTGGAAGAAGAAATCCTCGACGAGTTCTTTGGATAGATGATACTAATGGAGTATTATGAGTCTATTAAAAGTCTGTCAGAAATATTAGAAATGTGGCGACTGCCAAAAGATTTGCCGCAGAAGTATGTGATGGACGACACGAGAAAAATAGCTATACAAAAAGCCAAAAACGCCATAAAAAACGGTAAGAATGTCCTAATAGTTGGCAAAATAGGGGTTGGTAAAACTGCGTTCGCCGCGATACTGATGAGGGAGCTCATTGAGAAAGGTATTCCGTGCGGAGTATTAGTTTATGGTGCTAACTTACGTAAAGACCATGAAGACAAGGGTATGATAATATTCATAGATGATATAGACGAGTACGGAATAAACACGATAAAAGCCATCATCAAAATGAACATAAAAAACATAGTAGCCACCATAGACATAGAAAAAATGAGAAGAATAGAAAGCGAAATAGGAACAAGATTTTCTCAATACTTCGAGATTGTATACCTCCCACCTATGAAAGAAGACGATATAATCGAAAGTATCGAATCTATAGAATCCAAAACAAAAATAGAAATATCCACCGAGGATGCTAAAATTTTGGCTCAAAAATCTGGCGGGATCCCACTATATGTATTTCAGGCAATAGAAATTCTCAAGAATCTAGGAATAGAGAGGGTAGAAAGAGAACATATAGAAAAATTGCCCTCAAGCATCCAAGAGCTTACTGAATATTCCCTGTGGAACTATCTTGATAGTCTGCCTCCAGCCGAAAAAGAGGTCGCAATATTAATACTACTAACGATGGGGGACGTACCTGAGAACATGCTTCACGAAGACATAATATATTCCCTATATCATATTTATAGCAAAGAGAGAGGCGCCAAAGAGATGCCAATATATGATCTCATTTTGCGTGTAGATCTCGAAAAGAAATTCCCTTTTCTAGTTAGGGTAAAAAAATATTATCTAGGCGTTCCGCATGATGTTTGGTTAGAGGCAATAAGAAACAGTAAAAGAAGAGACCTTACTTTGCTACAATCATCATACAAAAAACAAGATAGAATAATTAAATTAAAAGAAGCCATCAACATAGCCAAGAGGGAAATCGAAAATCGGATTAAAGATGCCGAAAGATTAAGGGCTCTCGAAGAACAAACAAAAAGAATTTT